>JADGOP010000173.1 GCA_017882935.1 Actinomycetota bacterium | reverse complement strand
CCGTGTCGACGACCGCGACCCCCGCTGTCGTGACCAGGAACGGGCGAGTTGCCCGGGCCCGTCGCAACAGTCGGGGATCGAGCGGCTTCACGACCCGGCGGTGGCAGGTTCGGGAAGGGGCGCGGGGGCGGTGGCGGCCACCGCAGGCAGGTTGTCGGTGCCGATGCGCTTGCGGAAGACCCAGTAGGTCCAGGCCTGGTAGCAGAGCACGAGCGGGGTGAAGATCAGGGCCACCCAGGTCATGACCCGCAACGTGTACGGCGTGCTCGAGGCGTTGTGGACGGTCAGGTTGAACGCCGCCGACGTGGTGGAGGGCATCACGTTGGGGTACAGGCTCCCGAAGAGGAGGACGACGGCTGCGGCCACGGTGATGCCGGTGCCGACGAACGCCAGGCCCTCACGGCCGGAGCGGTTCATCAGCGCCGCGAAGATGAGCCCGCCCGCGCCCAGCACGACCGGCACCCACGTCCAGCCCTTGCCGTAGGCGAGCTGCGTCCACAGCAGGAAGGTGGCGCCGAGGACGATCACGAGCGGGACGACCTTCTCGGCCATGGCTCGGGCCCGCTCACGGATGTCGCCGGTGGTCTTGAGGGCGACGAAGTGGAGGCCGTGCAGGAGGAAGAGCGTGAGGGTGACCAGGCCACCCAGGAGAGCGTACGGGTTCAGCAGCGTGAAGAAGGTGCCGGTGTAGTTGCCCGCCGCGTCGATGGGGACGCCCCGCACGATGTTGGACAGCGCGACCCCCCACAGCAGGGCGGGGATGGTGGACCCGACCACGATGACCACGTCCCAGCGGGCGCGCCAGCTGGGGTCGTCGCGCTTGCCGCGGTACTCGAAGGCCACGCCCCGGATGATGAGCGCCACCAGGATCACGAGCAGCGCCAGGTAGAAGCCCGAGAAGAGCGTGGCGTACCAGTTCGGGAAGGCGGCGAAGGTGGCGCCGCCGGCGGTGAGGAGCCACACCTCGTTGCCGTCCCAGACGGGGCCGATGGTGTTGATCAGGACGCGGCGCTCGCCGTCGTCCCTGGCGAGCAACCCGACGAGCATGCCGACGCCGAAGTCGAAGCCCTCCAGGAAGAGGTAGCCGGTCCACAGGACCCCGATCAGCAGGAACCAGAAGGTGGTGAGTTCCATGTTCGTCCTTCCCTCAGTACGCGAAGCTCAGGCGCTCGCCGTGCTCGTCGGCGGGGGCGGTGATGGTGCCGTCGGGACCGTTGCGCACGGTGCGGAGCAGCAGCCCGACCTCCACGACGGCGAGGACGCCGTAGAGGACGGTGAAGACGATCACCGAGATGAGCAGCGTGAGGGCCGACACCGACCCTGACACGCCTTCAGCGGTGAACATGCGCACCGCGTCGAGGCCGGTGGGGTTGGGCGCCACGATCCACGGCTGGCGTCCCATCTCGGTGAAGATCCAGCCCATGGTGTTCGCCAGGAACGGGGTGGCGATGCCCCACACCGCGAGGCGGGTGAACCAGCGCCCCGTCGGGGTGCGGCCCTTGCGGGTCAACCACAGCCCCCACGCCGCGACCGCTGCGGCGAGCAGGCCGAACCCGATCATGAAGCGGAACGACCAGTACGTGATCGCGAGGTTGGGTCGGTAGTTCCCCGGGCCGTAGCGGGCCGTGTACTCGGCCTGCAGGTTGTGCACGCCCTTGACGGTGGAGTCGAAGTTGTCGCTCGCGAGGAACGACAGCCCACCGGGGATGTCGAGGGTGCGGACGCTGCACTCGCTGCCGACGTCACCGAGGGCCAGGATCGAGAAGCCGGCGCGCCTGGTGGTGGTGCACAGCGCCTCGGCAGCCGCCATCTTCATGGGCTGCTGCTTGATCATGAGCCTGGTCTGCAGGTGACCGGTGCCGGCGACGCCGAGGCCGCCGACGAGCACGAACACCATGGCGCCGCGCATGACCGGCCGGAAGGCGGCGCGGTCGTCGTCGGTGGTGCCCTTGCGCGCCTTGTGGATCTGCCAGGCGGAGATGCCCACCACGAACATGCCCGCGGTCATGAAGGCCGCGGTCAGGGTGTGGGGGAAGGCGTACAGGACGGTGTTGTTGGTGAGCACCTTCCAGATGGAGGTGAGCTCGGCACGGTGCTTCGCGGCGTTGTAGGTGACCCCGACCGGGTGCTGCATCCACGAGTTGGCGGCCAGGATGAAGAACGCCGAGAGGTTGGTGCCGAAGGCCACCAGCCAGATCGTGGCCAGGTGGACCTTCTTGGGCAGCCGGTCCCAACCGAAGATCCAGAGGCCCAGGAACGTGGACTCGAGGAAGAACGCGGCGAGCGCCTCCATGGCCAGCGGGGCGCCGAACACGTCGCCGACGAAGCGGCTGTACGCGCTCCAGGCCATGCCGAACTGGAACTCCTGCACGATGCCGGTGACCACGCCCATGGCGAAGTTGATGAGGAACAACTTGCCCCAGAACTTCGTCTGGCGCCGCCAGCGCTCGTCGCCGGTGCGGTACCAGGCGCTGTGCAGCACGGCCACGATCCACGAGAGCCCGAGCGTGAGGGGCACGAACAGGTAGTGGTAGACGGTCGTGATCCCGAACTGCCAACGGGCGATGGACACTGGCTGCAGCGCAAGGGTGTGCATGGGGCGCGGACCTCCGATCGGCTTCCTCCCGAGTGTCCGTTCACAGACATCGGAAAGGAAGGGCCGAACGTCCCCCGGGCGGGGTGACGGAGGTCGCTCCAGCCAGGGCCGCGTCAGGTCCCGGACGCGACCGAGCTCCCGGAGAGGTCCCGGGAGCTCGGCTCGGAACGTGGGGTCGTGCTGCCGGCCGGGACAGGCGGCGGGGTCAGTGGCCCCAGACCTCGACTTCGGCGAGGTGGAAGTAGTTGGTGACCCCGTTGGTCACGCGGATCACCTGGCCGACGACGGGCGACGGAAGGGTCCAGGTCACGCTGTTCCAGCTGCCGATGGTGCCGGGGATGATGCCTTGGCTGACCCCGTCGATGGACAGCGTGATGTTCTGGGCCCGGGTCTGGGCGCTGTTGTCGATGCGGTTGTAGAGCACGATCTTGTCGATCGTGAAGGAGCTCCCCAGGTCGACCTGCCACCACTCACCGGGACCGGTGTCGGTGTGGAAGATCGAGTTGGTGTTGCACGGGTTGGCGAAGTTCCAGTTCTGGTACGACAGGCCGCCGTTGGTGGGGTTGGCCTGCGTCGACAGGCCGTCGTTGCCCAGCGCCGCCGAGTTGCACGGCGAGGCATACACGCTCGACATCGAGGCGGTGTGCCCCGGGGCCAGGTTGGTGTCGCTCGGCGGCAGGGTCGGGTTCGGGGTGGTGGGGGGCACGCTGCCGGCGGCGAAGGCGGCGGGTGCCGACATCACGACGGGAGCGGTCCACACGACCGCGCCGGCGACGACGGCCTTCTTCATGAGGTTGCGACGCGATGCGTCGTGCTCCTCGGGTTCCGTGATGGTGTCCATGACCCTCCCATGAGCCCTATGAACGAGCCGCTCTCGCGGATCCCGCTGCGCCTGCCGGCGCACGTGCCGTACCGCCGGTCGGCGACAAGTGCAGCGAAGGTAGCACACCGTGGTGGCGCTGACGCGGATGAGCTCCCGGGCATTCCCGGGAGCTCATCCGCCTTGCAGGGACAGGGTGCCTGTCGGGGCAGGCGGTGGGGTCAGTGGCCCCAGACCTCGACTTCGGCGAGGTGGAAGTAGTTCGCACCGCCGCCGTTCACGAGACGGACATCCTGACCGTTGACGGGCGACGGGAGCGTCCACGTGACGGTGTTCCAGCTGCCCGTGGTGCCGGGGATGATGCCCTGGCTGACGCCGTTGATGAACAGCTCGATGTTCTGCGCCCGGGTCTGGAATCCGCCGTCGGTGCGGTTGTAGAGGACGATCTTGTCGATCGTCGCCGAGGCAGCGAGGTGGACCTGCCACCACTCAGCGACACCGATGTCGGTGTGGAAGATCGAGTTGCTCGGGAGCGTGCTGCCGTCTCCCGCGAATGCCCAGGTCGACGTGGTGTTCCCGTCGATGCCGAGCTGGGGACCGTTGTTCGAGGCCCAGATGTTTGCGGGGTAGGCCGGCGTGCTCGACATCGTGGCCGTCGAGCCCAGGCTCGCCAGGGCCAGGTTGGTGTCGCTCGGCGGCAGGGTCGGGTTGGGGGTGGTGGGGGGCACGCTGCCGGCGGCGAAGGCGGCGGGTGCCGACATCACGACGGGAGCGGTCCACACGACCGCGCCTGCGACGACGGCCTTCTTCATGAGGCTGCGGCGCGATGCGTCGTGCTCCTCTTGTTCCGTGATGGAATCCATGACCCTCCCATGAGCCCTTTGTACGGGCCGCTCTCGCGGATCCCGGTGCGCCTGCGACGCTGTGTCGTACCGCCGGTCGGCGACAAGTTGCAGCACGGTAGCAGCTGCCGGCTTCGGCCCCGCGCATCGGTGGAGGCCTGCGAACGGGTAGAAACGGGTCCCGATCAGAGGGCAACGGACGAGGAGGTGGGTCGTGGACGACGCCGGCGACGCGCGACACGTGCCGCACGACCCCGAGCTGCCGATCGATCCCGACCTCGCGCCCGACGACCCGGGCGAGCCGAGCGTCGACCGGGTGGCCTCGGCGGTCACCCGCGTCCACCCCACCCGCGCCCGCCCGGCGGTGCTCGCGGCCATCGCGCTCGGCGGCGCGCTGGGGGCCCCGGCCCGCTACGGCGTGGCCCGCCTGGTGCCGGTGCGGCCGGGAACGTTCCCGTGGGCGACGTTCCTGACCAACGTCTCGGGCAGCTTCGCCCTCGGGCTCCTGCTGGTGCTGATCCTCGAGCGCTTCCCGCCCACCCGCTACCTGCGGCCCTTCGTGGCGACCGGCTTCCTGGGGGCCTACACCACCTTCTCCACCTTCATGGTGGAGACGGACCAGCTCGTGAGCGGAGGCCACGGCGCGACCGCAGCCGGCTACGTGCTCGCCAGCCTGGTGTGCGGCCTGGGTGCGGCCTGGGCCGGGCTGGCGGCCGGTCGGTGGCTGCCCGTGCGCGATCGCCGGGCGGTGGTGGGACCGTGACGCCGCTGGTGTGGGTCGGGTTCGTGGTGGCGGGCGCCATCGGCGCACCGGTGCGGTACCTGCTCGACGGCTTCGTGCAGGACCGCACGGGTGGCGCCTATCCCTGGGGCACGTTCGCCGTCAACGTGTCGGGCTCGTTCGTGCTCGGCGTGCTCACCGGCCTGGCCCTGCACCACGGGCTCTCACCCGCGGCCCGGACCATCCTCGGCACCGGCTTGTGCGGCGCCTACACGACCTTCTCGACGTTCTCGTTCGAGACGGTGCGCCTCGTCGAGGAGGGCGACACCGGCGACGCCGCCCGCAACGTGGTGGCGAGCCTGGCCGTCGGCCTCGCAGCCGCCGCGCTGGGCCTGTTCCTGGCCTCGCTCGGCTGAGGAGCCGGCCGCCGGATCAGGGGCTCAGCGCACCGTGACGTAGGTGTACATGCCGGCCTTGAAGTGCCCGGGGATGTTGCACACGAACAGGTAGGTGCCGGGCTTCGACAGGTCGATCTTGCGATCCTGCGACTTGCCCGGGGGGATGTTCTCCCCGTCGCTGATCGGCGGGAGGGCCTCCTCGTCGATGTCGCCGCCCTTCAGCGGCAGCTGGTCGGCGGGCAGGTCGGTCTTCATCACGAGCATCTCGTGCTCCATCGTGCCCACGTTGGTCATGTGGTACGTGTACACGCCCGGCTTCACCACGGTCGGGGTGACGATCTTCCACTCCGACAGCACGGCGTTGATCGTCGAGCCGGAGGCGGGGAGCGCGGTGGCCGCGACGCTGGCGGGCGCCGGGTCCACCGTCACGTAGGTGTACATGCCCTCCTT
>JADGOP010000172.1 GCA_017882935.1 Actinomycetota bacterium | reverse complement strand
AGCCGCTCAGCACGGCCGGGCTGCGCACCATCTTCCGCTATCACCGGGAACGAGCCGGGGTCCCGGCCGGACACCCCCACGCGCTGCGCCACACCTTCGGCACCGCGCTGGCCGAGGCCGGCGTCGACCTTGCCGTCATCCAGGCGTTGATGGGCCACGAGCACGTCGACGCCGTCGCCGCTTACGTCCACCTCGCCCCCACGCACGTGCGCGCCGAGTTCGATGCTGCCCGCGCCCGCCAGCCCACCCGCTGACGCCGGCGTGGCTGCGGCCTTCGCCGCCCACGTCAGCGCCCGCGGCCGAAGCGCCCAGCAGGTTCGGGCCGCCGAACGGTTCCAGCGCCGCTGGCCCACGCTGACCGCGTGGGCAGCCGAGCCACTGGAAGTGCGCCTGAGCACCGAGCCCAACGCCGGCCCCTTCCTGCTGTTCGCCATGCTGCACGGACATCTGCACCCCGGCTATGACTGGCTGCTCGGGAGTCGGTTGACGGGCTGGTGGCGCGAACTCGAGTTCAGTCCACTGGGCGGGGACGCGGCGGCCTTCGTGGCAGCGGCCGCTGAGCTGGGATTCACCGAACGCAGTCGCACCGTGGCCTGCTCGCAAGGGCTGGGTCGGCTGCTGATCCAGACGGGGCACCGGCTCGGTCAGCTGACCGAAGACGACCTCGACGAGTTCGCCACCGCATGTCGGGCCCGGGTGGCGCGCACCGGGCAAGGCTGGCGGCACTACAGCAGCTCGATCCACGCCGTCCGGCAGGTGCTGTTCCACCTCGGCGTGCTCGACCAGCCACCGGTCAACCTGCTGACCCGGCTGCGGCAAGGCTTCCAACAGCGCCTGGTCGGTGTCCCGGACCGGTTGCGGCCGTCGTTCGTCGCCTACCTCGACCGGCTGGTGGGCACGCATGCGGCCGGCACCGTCACCGGCACGGCGAGCCGGCTGGCCGCGTTCGGCCGGCACCTGGCCGCCGTCGACCCGGCGCTGCCCTCCTTGACCGACCTGGACCGCAAGCGGCACATCGAGACCTACCTGACCGCGCTCGCCGAGGCGAGGCATCCGCGCACCGGCGCGCCGCTGTCAGTCGCCGAACGGCAGGGTCGGATCATCGCGGTCCGCAGCCTGCTCGACAACATCGCCGAGTGGGGCTGGCCGGAGGCACCCCGCCGGCGGCTGGTGTTCCGCTCCGACCTGCCGAAACTGCCTCGGCCGCTGCCCCGCTACCTCACTCCCGACGTCGACCGGCGGCTGGCCGCAGCGCTGGAGGGCTCGCCGAACCGGCTGGCCGCCGACGCGCTGCTGCTGCAACGCGCGTGTGGGCTGCGGATCGGCGAGCTGGTCGACCTCGAGCTCGACTGCGTGCACGAGGTGCCCGGCCAGGGTGCCTGGCTGAAGGTGCCGCTGGGGAAGCTGGCCACGGAGCGGATGGTGCCCCTGGACGAGGACACCGTCGCTCTGGTTGACCGGATCGTGGGACACCGCTCGGCGGGTCGGCCGATCCCACACCCCCGACACGGCCGGCCGGTGCAGTTCTTGTTCACTCATCACGGCCGGCGGTTGTCCCGGGACGCGGTCCGCGACGTGCTGACCCGGGCCGGCAGTGAAGCCGGCATCGACCACCTGACCCCGCACGCCTTGCGGCATACTTTTGCGACCGCGCTGGTGAACGCCGGCGTCTCGCTGCAGAGCCTGATGGCGCTATTGGGTCACTCCTCGGCCGAGATGAGCCTGCGTTACGGGCGGCTGTTCGACACGACGGTGCGCGCCGAGTACGAGCGGGCGCTGGCCCAGGCCAAGGCCCAGACCGGGCCGATGCCCGGGACCCGCACCCAGCTGCCGCTGGCCGTCGTCACGGGCGGTGCCGACTGGCAGGACGCCCCGGCGATCAAGGCCCGGCTCGCCGGTGGGTTCTGCATCCGGGCCGAGGCCCAGGGCGCCTGCCCCTATGCCAACATCTGCGAGCACTGCCCGACCTTCCGCACCGACACCGGCTATCTGCCGGTGCTCGCCACCCAGCGCGTCGACGCCGAGAGGCTGGCCGCCGACGCCGAGGCCCGCGGCTGGGCAGGTGAAGCCGATCGGCACCGCCGGCTCGTCACCCGGCTCGACACCCTGATCCGCCAAGCCGAGACAGGATGAGCCAAGTCCCCCCCGAGCTCGCCCGCGTCGAGCGGGCCTGCCGCGAACTCACCGACGCCGGTCAAGAGATCACCTTCCCCGCCGTCGCCGCTCACGCCAGCATCGGCCGCGCCACGCTCTACCGGCGCCCGGAGCTACGCGCCGTCGTTGAGGAACACCGCGCCCACGCCCGCGACGCCCACACGCTGTCCGGCCTGGCCACCCAGGTCGCCCAGCTCCGCGAGGCCCTGCAGGCCGTCGCCGCCAACGTCACTCGCCACGAGGAAGAACTCCGCCGGCTGCGCCGCAGGCACCGCGGCCAGGTCTCGCGCGAACGCCTGCGTGGTGCCCGACACCGCCTCGGTGGCGGCCCGGAGGTAGGCGCGCAGGGCATCGAGCGGTGCCATGTCGGGGGCGATGGCGTTGGCCGCGGTCCGGCCGATGCGCCAGAGGTTCCGGTCGACCACCACCAGCACCAGCTCGTCGCGGCTCGGTGCCAGCTCGTAGAGGGTGCGGAGCGAGCAGTTCAGGCGGGCCGCGAGCCCGGCCATCGTCAGGTCGGCGAAGCCCCCGTCGAACACACCCCCGAGCTGATCGAGCAACTCGCGCTGGCGCGCCGTGAGGGCACGCTCTCGCTCGCGCGCCAGCACCGGCGTGGGCCGCGGGATGGCCCGGAGGCGCCACTCGATGCCGGTGACACCGGCGGGTGCGGCCTCGGCGGTCAGTCGAGCAGCGACGCCGGGACCTCCACCACTCGGGCCCGCAGCCACTCGCCGAGGCTCTTGGCCTGACCGTCCTGGCGCGTCGAGGCGGCAACGCCCTCCTGCAACAGGCCCACGATGACGAAGTTGAGCGAGCGGAGCGCGGGGAGCCGGTGACGCTCGACGACCAGGTCGGCCGTCTCCGGCAGCAGGGTGCGCAGCCGCTCGGTGGTGAGGAAGGCGTCGAGCCACGCCCAGGCCTCGTCGGAGCGGGCGAACACGCCGAGGTTGGCGTTGCCGCCCTTGTCGCCCGACCGGGCGCCGACCACGCGGCCGATCGGGGCGCGCCTCGTGTCGCCGGTCGGCACGGGCGCGTCGGGCCCCGGGGCAGCGAGAACGTCGACCACTCCCCCGGGTGCCACCGAGTCGACCACGGTGCGGTCGCTGCCGAGGACGACGACGTGCTGCGGCACCAGGTCGGCCGGGACCACGGCCGGGCGGTAGACGCCGTAGGGACGACCGGGCGCGGGTCCGCCACCGATGGCGAAGAAGCCGGGGATGTTCGCCAGGGCCAGCTCGATGACGGCGTTCGAGACCGCTCGCCCGACCTTGCGCTCGTCGGGGTCCTTCACGCTGAGGCGCCACAGCGCGACGGCCTCCTCGTTCGTGGCCGGGTCGGGCGAGTCGGTGCGCACCAGCGACGTGGTGACGCTGGCCAGGTCGTCGGGCCCGAACGGGCAGGCGGCCCAGAACCCCGCCTCGACCAGCTCGGCCTTGGCCTCGATGTCGAGCCCGGTCAGGGCGATGGTCATGTCGTTGCGGAAGCCGCCGAGCTCGTTCATGGCGACCTTGAGGGTGCGGGGCGGCGGCTCGCCCCGGGTCCCGCTGATGCGGACCCGATCGGGGGCCGGCTCGCTCAGCTCGATGGTGTCGAAGCGGGCCGTGACGTCGGGCCCGAGGTAGGCGGGGCTGCCGATCTCGTACAGCAGCTGCGAGGTGACCGTGCCGATCGAGACCTGGCCGCCGGCGCCGTCGTGCTTGCCGATGACCGAGGAGCCGTCGGCCGCGACCTCGGCCCACGGGAAGCCGGGCCGGACGAGGCCGGGTACCTCGGTGAAGAACGAGTAGTTGCCGCCAGTGGCCTGCGTGCCGCACTCGATGACGTGGCCGGCCACGACCGCGCCGGCAAGGGCGTCCCAGTCGTCGCGCCCCCAACCGTGGTGCCACGCCGCAGGGCCGCACACCACCGCGGCATCGGTGACGCGGCCCGTGACGACGATGTCGGCGCCCCGCTCGAGCGCGTCGACGATGCCCCAGCACCCGAGGTAGGCGTTGGCCGAGATGAAGCGCGACACGTCGCCGACCGGCTCGCCCGTCTCGAAGTGCGCCAGGTCGATCCCGGCCTCGACCAGCTCGCCCAGGCGGGGCAACAGGTCGTCGCCCTCGACGTAGGCGATGGTCGGTGCCAGCCCGAGCCGGTCGGCCACCTCCGAGAGGGCCTCGGCGCAGCTCGACGGGTCGAGCCCGCCGGCGTTCGAGACCACCTTGATGCCCCGGTCGAGGCAGCTGCCCATCACCTGCTCCATCTGGCTGACGAAGGTGCGGGCGTAGCCGCCGCGCGGGTGCTTGGCGCGGGTGCGGGCCAGGATGAGCATGGTCAGCTCGGCGAGCCAGTCGCCGGTGAGCACGTCGATCGGTCCACCATCGACCATCTCGGCGGCGGCCGAGAGGCGGTCGCCGTAGAAGCCCGAGCAGTTGGCGATGCGGATGGGCTCGGTCATGACGAGGCCCCGGCGGCGTCGAGCGGCTCGATCACGAGCAGGACCGCCCCGTTCGGGACCTGGTCCCCGGTGCGCACGTGCACGTCGGTGACCACGCCGTCGTCGGGGGCGCTCACGTGGTGCTCCATCTTCATGGCCTCGAGGACGACGAGCACCTGGCCGGCTACCACGGTGTCGCCCGCGGCCACACGGACGTCGATGGCGACACCGGGCATGGGGGCGACCAGCCCGCCGAGCGCGCCGGCCGTCTCGGGTGGCGCGAAGCGCGGGACCAGGTGGAGGTCGAGCGTGGTCCGCAGGCCCTGGATGTGCAGCACGTCGCCCACCCGTGTGATGCGCGACCTGGAGCGCCGCCCGTCGACCTCGACGTCGATGGCATCGGGCGACCGGGCGAACACCCGGGCCGTGGAGCCGGTAGCAACCTGGAACGAGCCGTCGCGACGCGACCGGTAGACCACCTCCACCTCACGGTCACCGAGGGTGAAGGCGGTGCGCTGCGCCGGGAGGCGGGCGTTGCGCCACCCGCTCGGCAGGGCGGCGAGCACGGTGGCGGCGGCACGGTTCTGGCCCTGCACCCACAGCGCCGCGGCCGTGGCGACCCGCTGGAGCTCGGCGTCGTCGAGCTCGGGGTGGGCCAGGGGCGCCACGCGCTCGATGAAGTCGGTGGTGGTGTCGCCTGCCGCGAACGCGGGGGCGCGGAGCGTGGCTGCGAGGAAGTCGCGGTTGGTCTCGACGCCGCCGAGGTGCAGGCGCTCGAGCGCGAGCGCCAGGCGCGCCGCTGCTTCGGATCGGGTGGGAGCGTGGGCGATGACCTTGGCGAGCATGGGGTCGAACGAGGTGCCGACCACCGACCCGGCCTCGACCCCGGAGTCCCACCGCACCGCAGGCTCGGGTGCGGGAGCGAACGCGGCGATCGTGCCCGTGGCGGGCAGGAAGCCAGCGGCCACGTCCTCGGCGTAGAGCCGTGCCTCGACGGCATGGCCGTCCAGCACGATGTCGGCCTGGCCGTAGCCCAGCGGCTCGCCCGCGGCGAGGCGGATCTGCTCGCGCACCAGGTCGATGCCGGTGACGGCCTCGGTGACGGGGTGCTCGACCTGGAGTCGGGTGTTGACCTCGAGGAACCAGTGCTCGCGGGTGGCCTCGTCGACGAGGAACTCCACCGTGCCCGCCGACTGGTAGCCGAGCGCCCTGGCGAGCGTGAGGGCGGCGTCGCCCATGGCGGTACGCATCGCCTCGTC
>JADGOP010000171.1 GCA_017882935.1 Actinomycetota bacterium | reverse complement strand
CAGTCGACGGAGATGATGTCCCCCTCGACGAGGACCACCTCGGCCGACGGGATGCCGTGGACGATCATGGAGTTGGGCGACGTGCAGACGACGGCCGGGAACCCGTGGTACCCGAGGAAGTTGGACCCCGCTCCGCGCTTGTCCAGGACGTCGCGGGCGGCACGGTCCAGGTCGAGGGTGGTGACGCCGGGCTTGATCGCGGCCCGGGTGGCCTCGTGGATCTCGGCGACCACCCGGCCGGCCTTGCGCATCTTGGCCAGCTCCGCGGCGTTGCGCCTCACGGGCGCACCCTCGGCGGTGCCGTGGTCTCGGTGGACACCCCCGCCTTCGTAGGGGGCCGGTCACGGGAGTCGGGTCACGAGAACCGGCCGCCCTTGCGGTTCCGGCGCTCCTCGATGGCCCGCACGATGCGCTTGGTGACCGCCTCCGGCGCGCCGGTGCCGGTCACCTGGGCCAACTGCCCCCGGGACTGGTACCAGTCGATGAGCGGCGCCGTCTGCAACTCGTAGATCTCGAGCCGCCGGGAGATGGCCTCCTCGGTGTCGTCCACGCGCTGGACGACCTCGCCGCCGCAGACGTCGCACGTCCAGTTGATGAGCGGCCGCGCCGTCAGCGAGTAGTTGGCGCCGCAGTCGACGCACACCCGACGCGAGGCCAGGCGCCGCAGCACCTGGGACGTCGGGACCTCGATGTCGATGACCAGGTCGAGGTCGACGGGCGCCAGGAAGTCGGCCAGCATCTTGGCCTGCTCCACCGTGCGGGGGCAGCCGTCGAGGATGAAGCCGCGGTCCTTGATGTCGCTCTCCTCGAGGCGCGTCGAGACCATCTCCATGATCAGATCGTCGCCGAGGAGCTCGCCGTGGTCCATGAGCTCCTTGGCCTTGAGGCCGAGCGCGGTGGACTGCTTGACGGCCTCGCGCAACATGTCACCCGTCGAGACGTGGGTGACGACATAGTGATGGGAGAGGGACAGACACTGCGTCCCCTTCCCCGCCCCCTGTTTGCCGAGGACGACGAGCCTGGCGCCGGCTGCCACCTACTTGAGGAAGCCCTCGTAGTTTCGCATCATGAGCTGGCTGTCGATCTGCTTCATCGTCTCGAGTGCCACGCCCACGGCGATCAGGAGCGTCGTTCCGTAGAAGGGATAGCTGGTGATGTTCCATGCGGCCATCAGCAGTGACGGCGTCACCGCCACCGCTCCGAGGAAGAGGGCGCCCGGCCACGTGATCCGGTTGAGGATGTGCGCCAGGTACCGCTCGGTCGGCTGGCCCGGCCGGATGCCCGGGATGTACCCGCCCTGCTTGCGGATGATGTCCGCCTGCTGGTGGGGGTCGAAGGCCACGTAGACGTAGAAGAACGTGAAGAGCAGGATGAAGAGGAAGTACGTGAGGATGTAGAAGACGCTGGTCGGCGTCACGTTGTGGTTCACCCACGACCGGAAGGCGGCCGACGGGATGATGTTGGACAGCAGCACGGGGATGTAGAGCACCGAGCTGGCGAAGATGATCGGGATCACGCCTGCCTGGTTGACCTTGAGCGGGATGTAGGTGTTGGAGCCGCCGTACATCTTCCGCCCGACGACCCGTTTGGCGAACGTCACCGGGATGCGGCGTTGGCCCTGGTCCACGAAGACGATGAGGACCAGCAGGGCGAGCGACACCAGCAGGATGGTCACGAACTTCACCCGGCCGCCCTCCTGCAGGACGGTATTGAGGCCCGAGGGGATCCCGGCCACGACGTTGGCGAAGATGAGGATCGACATGCCCTGGCCGATGCCCCGCTGGGTGATGAGCTCCGCCAGCCACATGACGAAGGCGGTGCCGGCCGTCAGGGTCAGCACGATGAACCCGGCCCGCCAGATCGAGTAGTTCAGGATCAGGTCGATGTTCTGCGAGCTGCCGAACAGGCCGCCGCCGCCCTTGTGGAACAGGTAGACGAGGCCGGTCGCCTGCATCAGGGCCAGGGCCACCGTGAGGTAGCGCGTGGTCTGGGTCAGCTTCTTCTGGCCGACCGCGCCCTGGTCACGCCACTGCTCGAGCTTGGGGATCACCGTGGCCAGGAGCTGGATGATGATGCTCGAGGTGATGTAGGGCATGATGCCCAGTCCGAACACGGCCATCCGGGTCAGGGCACCGCCACTGAACAGGTTGAGGAATCCGAGCACGCCCGAGGACTTCGACGCCGCCTGGAGCTGGGCCACCTTCGAGAAGTTGATGAAGGGGACCGGCACGTTCGCCCCGAACTGGTACAGGGCGATGACGGTCAGCGTGAAGAGGACCTTCTTGCGAAGGTCGGGGATGCGGAAGATGTTGGCCAAGCTGGCAAGCATGGGACTCCTCGACGCCGCGTTCGGAAGATGCTAGCGGTTGGTGAGGGCGTTGCCCTTTGCCGGCGGGCGGTCGTTGCCGAACGGCAGCGGGACGATCGAGATCGATCCACCGGCACCGGTGATGGCCGCCTCGGCCGACTTGGAGAACGCATGCGCCTCGACCCGCAGGGCGCGGGGCACCTCGCCGCCGCCGAGGACCTTGACCAGGTCCCCCTTGTGGGCGAGGCCGGCCGCCACCAGGGCGGCGATGTCCGCCACGTCACCGGTGACGGCACCGAGGGCCCCGACGTTGACCGGGGTGTACTCCACCCGGAACGGGTTGGTGAAGCCCCGGAGCTTGGGGATCCGCTGCATGAGGGGCAGCTGGCCGCCTTCGAATCCCATGGGGATGGTGTCGCGGGCCCCCTGGCCCTTGGTGCCACGGCCGGCGGTCTTGCCGCCCTTGCCGCCGATGCCGCGGCCGACGCGCTTTCGAGCACGGTTGGAGCCCGCCGGGGGGCGGAGGTCATGGACCTTCATGGTCAGCCTTTCTCGTCTTCGCCGGCGGACGTGACGTCCACCAGGAACGGGACACGTGCGATCATCCCACGGATCTCGGGGCGGTCGGGGAGCACGTTGGTGCGCCCGATGCCCCGGAGCCCGAGGGCGCGCAGGGTGCCGCGGTGCTTCGGCTTGGTGCCGATGGCGGAGCGGACCTGGGTGACCCGGATCCAACCCGTGGTCGACAGCGGCGTGTCGGTGGGGGTCGCCATGTCAGCTCACCTCCGTGAACAGGTCGGCCTCGCGGCGGCGCTCGCGGTAGGCCCGCAGCATGGCGGCGGGCGCCACCTCGTCGACCGGCTTGCCCCGCAGGGCGGCGATCTCGTCGGGGCGCTTCAGGCCCTTCAGGCCGGCGATGGTGGCGTGGGCCACGTTGATGCCGTTGGACGAGCCCAGCGACTTGGCGAGGATGTCGCGGATGCCGGCCATCTCGAGGATGGCCCGGGCGGCCCCGCCGGCGATGACGCCGGTGCCGGGGGCGGCCGGCTTCAGCATGACCCGGCCGGCACCGCTCTCCCCGACGATGGGGTGGGTGATGGTCGAGCCGGCCAGCGGCACGTCGAACATGTTCTTGCGGGCCTCTTCGATGCCCTTCTGGACGGCCAGTCCGGCCTCCTTGGCCTTGCCGTAGCCGAGGCCGACCCGCCCGTTGCCGTCGCCGACCACCATGAGGGCGGCGAAGGAGAACCGGCGGCCGCCCTTGACGACCTTGGACACCCGGTTGACCCGGATGGTGCGCTCCTCGAACTGGAGCTCGTTGTTGTTCACGGCCATCTCAGAACTCCAGTCCCTCGGCGCGGGCGGCGTCGGCCAGGGCGGCCACCCGCCCGTGGTAGGCGAAGCCGCCGCGGTCGAAGACCACGGTGGTGATCCCGGCGTCCTTGGCGCGGGAGGCCACGAGGGTCCCCACAGCCTTGGCCGCGTCGATGTTGCCGCCCGAGGAGCCCCGCAGGGACGCCTCCACCGAGGACGCCGAGGCCAGAGTGCAGCCGGCGAGGTCGTCGATGAGCTGGGCGGAGATGTGCTTGTTGGAGCGGAACACGGCCAGGCGCGGACGCTCGGCGGTGCCCTCGACCCGGCGGCGGACGCGCTTGTGGCGGCGACGGCGGAGCTCGAGCTTGTGGTCTGTGCGTGCCATTACTTGGCTGCCTTCCCGGCCTTGCGGACGACCCGCTCACCTGCGTAGCGGATGCCCTTGCCCTTGTAGGGCTCGGGCTTGCGCAGCTTGCGGATGTCGGCGGCGACCTGTCCGACCTTTTGCTTGTCGATTTCCTTGATGATGATGTGTGTGGCGCTCGGCACCTCGAAGGTCACACCCTCGGGGGCGTCGACGTTGACCGAGTGCGAGAAGCCGAGGGCCAGCTCGAGGGCCGAAGGGCCCTTGGGCACGGCCCGGTAGCCCACGCCGACGATCTCGAGCTCCTTGGAGAAGCCCTCGGTCACTCCGGTGACCATGTTGGCCACCAGCGAGCGGGTCAGGCCGTGGAGCGCGCGGTTCTGGCGCTGGTCGTCGGGGCGCTCCACCGTCAGCACGTCGCCGTCCTGGCGGATGCTGATGGCGGCGGGCACCTGGCGGGCCAGCTCGCCCTGGGGTCCCTTGACCGTGACGCGGTGGTCGTCGTCGACGGCGACGGTGACCCCGGTGGGCACGGTGATGGGCGAACGTCCGATACGGGACATCAGCGGGTACCTCCTGCAGTGGTCACGCGGCGGCTACCAGACATAGCAGAGCACCTCGCCGCCCATGCGGCGCTTGCGCGCCTCACGGTCGGTCATGAGGCCCTTGGAGGTGGAGACCACCGCCACACCGAGCCCGCCGAGCACGCGCGGGATCTTGTCGGCGCGTGCGTAGATCCGCAGGCCGGGCTTGGACACCCGCTTGATCCCGGAGATGGTCCGGGCACGGTCGGGCGCGTACTTCATGGTGATCTGGAGCGTCTTGCCGGGCTTGCCCGGGGTGTCGCTCACCTGGAACCCGCCGATGTAGCCCTCCTCGACGAGTATGGCGGCCAGGGACTCCTTGAGCTTGGAGCCGGGCATCGACACGGTGTCGAAGTGGGCGGTGTTGGCGTTCCGGATGCGGGTCAGCATGTCGGCGATCGGGTCGGTCATCGTCATCGTTCGTAGCCTCCTCTCACCAACTGGCCTTCGTCACGCCGGGGATCTCCCCGGCGTGGACCATCACCCGCAGGCAGATCCGGCACAGGCCGAACTTGCGGTACACCGACTTCGGCCGGCCGCACCGGCGGCACCGGGTGTACCCGCGCACCTTGAACTTGGGCGTGCGCTGCTGCTTCTCGATCAAAGCCTTCTTCGCCATGGGGTTACTGGTTCTCCTTGCGGAAGGGGAAGCCGAAGGCGGCGAGCAGTGCCCGGCCCTCGTCATCGGTTCGTGCGGTGGTGGCGATGGTGATGTCCATGCCGCGGGTGGTGTCGATTCGGTCGTAGTCGACCTCGGGGAAGATCAGCTGTTCGGTCACGCCGAACGTGTAGTTGCCGTGGCCGTCGAACGACCGGGGCGAGAGCCCGCGGAAGTCACGGATGCGGGGGATGGCCATCGACACCAGGCGGTCGAAGAACTCCCAGGCCCGGTCGCCCCGCAGGGTGACCTTGGCCCCGATCTCCTGCCCCTCCCGGAGCTTGAACGAGGCGATGGACTTCTTGGCCCGGGTCACGACCGGCTTCTGGCCGGCGATGATCTCCAGGTCCCGCATGGCCCCCTCGATGAGGGACTTCTGCTGGGTGGCCCGGCCGACGCCCATGTTGATCACGATCTTGGTGAGGCGCGGGACCTCCATGGTGTTGGCCAGGCCCAGGGTCTCCTGGAGCTCGGCACGCACCTTGTCGTCGTAGCGCTTCTTGAGGCGCGGCCGCTCGGCCGCCGACGTGGAGGCCATCACAGGTCCGTCCCGCACTTGCGGCAGACGCGCAGCTTGCGCCCCTGCTCGTCGTAGCGCATGCCGATACGGTTCGGGACGCC
>JADGOP010000170.1 GCA_017882935.1 Actinomycetota bacterium | reverse complement strand
GACGCCGAGCGCCGCGCCGAAGTACCCGCCGTAGATGCTGGCGAAGAACACGGCGACGAGCCGGGCCACGCGCCGGTGGTCGTCGTTGGAGGCCGCGCCGAGGCGCCGTTTGAGGGCGGGCTGGACGGCGATGAGGATCGTCGCGAAGAGCACGAGCCCGGGCACGATGACATCGAACGCGGCCGACGGGGTGACGAGGAGCAGCACGCAGCCCGTGGCGCTGCCCGCCACCGTGACGACAAGCAGGGGCAGCAGGCGGGCGCGTTGCGGCGCGATCTGGTCGCGGAAGCCGACCACCCCGCCCAGGTAGCCGGGCCAGGTGATGACCGAGTTGGTGACGTTGGCGCTGAGGCGTGGCAGACC
The DNA here is from genome assembly GCA_017882935.1 of Actinomycetota bacterium. Taxonomy (GTDB): domain Bacteria; phylum Actinomycetota; class Acidimicrobiia; order Acidimicrobiales; family Iamiaceae; genus JADGOP01. The sequence goes on along the minus strand of JADGOP010000170.1, from coordinate 5,502 downwards.
CGCGGCGATGAGCGCGGGGAAGAGGATGAGCGAGCCACCCCCGGCGAGGCTGTTGATCGCCCCGCACGTCAGGGCGGCGACCGCCACCAGGGCCAGACCGGCGGCGGTCACCGGGTGGCTGCCGGGCGCCGGCAGGGTGGATGGGCGCCGATCGACATCGCATCAGTGAAGCCGACCGGCCCGTGACGCCCCGAACCGGTTGCGTCGGCTCGTCCTCCGGTGTCCGGTTCGCGGTCGGAGCTGGCACGCTTGTCTCGTGACCACCCTGCTTGCCCCGCCGCGCTGGGACACGAGTGCCATCTACGAAAGCCTCGACGGGCGCGACTTCCAGGCCGCCAGCGAGGCGGTGGGTGCGGGCGTGGCCCGGCTCCGCGCGCTGTTCGACGAGCACGGGGTGCGAGCGGCCGGTGAGCGAGCCGTCACCCCGGCCGAGGTGGCGGCCGTCGAGGCCGTGCTGGCCGGCCTCGAGGAGCAGCTGGTGCTCCAGCGACGGGTCGGCGCCTACATCTACACCAAGGTCAGCACCGACGCCCGCGATGCGCGGGCGTCCACCGTCCGCTCCCAGTTCCAGTCGGCCACGGCGTCGCTGTCCCCGCTGCTCAAGCGTTTCGACGCCTGGGTCGCCGGCCTCGACCTCGACGAGCTCGCGGCCCGCAGCCCTGCCGCCGCCGATCACCGCTTCGGCCTGGTGAAGGCGCAGGCTGCGGCGCCGCACCAGATGTCGGAGGCCGAGGAGGACCTGGCGTCCGAGCTGGGCCTCACCGGCGGCCGGGCCTGGGCCGAGCTGCACGGCCAGGTCACCGCGCTCCTCACGGCCACTGTCCCGGGCGCCGGCCCCGACGGCTCGGCGGCCACCCTCCCCATGAGCGCGGTGCGTGGCCTCGCCACCAGCCGCGACGCCACCCTCCGCCGAGCGGCGTTCGAGGCCGAGCAGGGCGCCTGGTCGTCGGTGGCCGTGCCCCTGGCGTCGGCCCTCAACGCCTTCAAGGGCGAGGCCAACGCCCTCAACCGCCGTCGGGGCTGGCACGACTCGCTCGAGCCGGCGCTGTTCACCAACAACGTCGACCGGCGCACCCTCGACGCCATGCAGGAGGCGGTCGTGGCGGCGCTGCCCGACTTCGCCCGCTACAACCGGGCCAAGGCCCGCCTGCTCGGTGGCGACGAGGCTGCCGGCCTGCCGTGGTGGGACCTCATCGCGCCTGTCGGCGAAGGGCGCAGCTTCACCTGGGCCGAGGCCACGGCCACCGTCGAGCAGGCGTTCGGGACCTACTCCCCGAAGCTCGCGGCCTTCGCCCGCCGCGCGGTCGACGAGGGCTGGATCGACGCCGAGGCCCGCGAGGGCAAGGTCGGTGGCGCGTTCTGCATGCCGGTGGAGGGCGACGTCAGCCGCGTGCTGCTCAACTTCGACGGCAGCTTCGACAGCGTGCAGACCCTGGCGCACGAGCTGGGCCACGGCTACCACAACACCCAGCTCGCCGGACGCACCTGGATCCAGCGGTCCACCCCCATGGCGCTCGCCGAGACGGCCAGCATCTTCTGCGAGACGGTGATGGTTCAGGCTGGCTTGGTGGTGGCCGACACCGACGGCCAGCGGCTGGCCCTCCTCGGCACCGACCTCGACGGGGCCACGCAGGTGGTCGTCGACATCCACAGCCGCTTCCTGTTCGAGCGGGCCCTCAGCGACGAGCGCCTCCGGGGCACCTTGTCGGCCGACCGCCTCAGCGAGCTGATGACCGAGGCCCAGCGCGCCACCTACCTCGACGGCGTCGACCACGACCACCTCCACCCCTACCTCTGGGCCGTCAAGGGCCACTACTTCACCGCCTACTACAACTGGCCGTACACCTTCGGCCTGCTGTTCGGGCTCGGTCTGTACGCCGAGTTCCAGCGCGACCCGGAGCGCTTCCGGTCCGGCTACGACGACCTGCTGTCGCGCACGGGACTCGGCGAGGCATCCGAGCTGGCGGCCCGCTTCGACATCGCCGTCGACTCCACCCGGTTCTGGGCGGCGAGCCTCGACGTGCTCCGCGCCCGCATCGACGACTACGTCGAGCTGGCCGCCCGGGCGGTCGCCTGATGGGACAGTTCGCTGGCGTCGCCGGAGCCTCCGAGCTCGACCACCAGGCGCTGCTGCTGCCCGACGGCCGCACGTTCGGGTGGGCCGAGTACGGCGACCCCGACGGCCGTCCGCTGCTGTTCTTCCACGGCACGCCGAGCAGCCGGCTCGACGGCTACACCCTGCACGACGCGGCCTCCGAGCGGGGCGTGCGGCTGATCGCGCCCGACCGGCCCGGGATGGGGCTGTCCACCTACCAGCCCAACCGGCGCATCCTCGACAACAACGCCGACGTCGAGGTGCTCGCCGACCACCTCGGCCTCGAGCGCTTCTCGGTGCTCGCCTACTCGGGCGGCGGGCCCTACGGGCTCGCCGCGGCGGCGCGCCTGCCCGACCGGCTCGACCACATCGTGATCGTGTCGGGGTGCAGCCCGCCCGACCGGCCCGACGCGCTCTCCGACACCGGCATGATCGACCGCGTCCTCACCGTGCTGGCCCAGCGGTACCCGCCCGGTGCCGGGCTGGTGCTGCGCTCGATGGTCCTCGGCGCGCGGGGCTTCCCCAGGATCGGCCTCAAGTTCTGGGAGGCCGACCTGTCCGAGAGCGACCGCGAGGCGTTCAAGGCGATGGTGGCCCGCGCGCCGGTCAACCCGCTCGGGTCGTTCTTCGAGGCACTGCGGGCGGGTCCCGAGGGTGCCGTGCACGACTACCGGCTGCTGGCCGACCCGTGGAGCTTCCTGCCCGAGGAGATCACCGCGCCGGTCCAGTTCTGGCACGGCGACGCCGACCCCATCGTGCCCCTGCACCACGCGCACGACCTGGTGGCCCGCATCCTCCGGGCCCGGCTCCACGTGGTGCCCGGCGCCGGGCACCTGCTGGTGCGGTCGGCCGCCGAGTCGATCATCGACGAGCTGGTGGCCGCCACGCACTGAGGTTGGCGGGGCGGCCAGCGTCGGTCAGGCCGCGGCGCGCTTGGGCCGCTTCGTGCCCGACTTCGTCGCCAGCGTGCGGGTGGGCTTCGCCACGGGTGGCCCGGCGGTGACGGGCGCGGGGTCGGTGGAGGGCGCCCGACCCGACCCGGGCAGGGCCAGGCTCACGATCTTGCGCACCACGCTGCCGAACTGCGAACCGAGCCCGCCGGTGTTGTACGGCACGCCGTGGCGCTCGCAGATCTCACGCACCTTCGGGGCGATGTCGGGGTAGCGGTGGGCGGGGAGGTCGGGGAAGAGGTGGTGCTCGATCTGGAAGCTGAGGTTCCCGGTCAGCAGGTGGAACGGTGCCGAGCCGGTGAGGTTGGCCGACCCCAGCAGCTGCCGGTAGTACCACTGGCCGCGCGACTCGTCGACGGTGTCGGCCTCGTCGAACACCACCGTGCCGTCGGGGAAGTGGCCGCAGAAGATGATGGTGAAGGCCCACACGTTGCGCACCACGTTGGCGGTGGCGTTGGCGGCGAGCGTCGTGAGGGCCGACGGACCCGACAGCACCGGGAACAGGACGTAGTCCTTGAGCACCTGGCGGCTGACCTTCTGGCCGATCTGGCGGAGCTTGTCGAGCGTGACCTCCGAGGGCTGCTCGCCCGCGGCGATGGCGGTGATGTCGAGGTCGTGCAGCGCCACGCCCCACTGGAACAGCAGCGCCAGCAGCGCGGCGTAGACCGGGTTGCCGAGCGAGGCCGGGTGCCACGCCTGCTCGTCGGCCATGCGGAGGATGCCGTAGCCGACGTCGTTGTCCTTGCCGAGGATGTTGGTGTGCGTGTGGTGCAGGTAGTTGTGGCTGTGGCGCCACTGCTCCGACGGGCACGCGGTGTCCCACTCGAAGTCGTGGGACGAGAGCGCAGGGTCGCCTGTCCAGTCGTACTGGCCGTGCATGACGTTGTGGCCGATCTCCATGTTGTCGAGGATCTTCGACAGGGCCAGCGCGGTGGTGCCGCCCACCCAGGCCGGCGGCAGGAGGCTGAAGAGCAGCATCCCGCGCCCGCTCACCTCGAGGGCGCGCTGGAGGCGGATCACGCGGCGGATGTAGTCGAGGTCGCGCTCGCCCAGGTCGGCGATCACCTCGGCGCGCACGGCGTCGAGCTCGGCCCCAAGGCTCTCGAGCTGGGCGGGGGTCAGCGTGGGTGCGGTGGTGGTCATGCGGATCTCCAGGGGAAGGGAGGGCGGGAGTGCGGGCGGACGCGTCAGACGAGGAGCTCGACGTCGCCCACGGGCACGTTGACGCAGAGCTGGATGTCGCAGTCGGGGGCGGTGTGGAGCTCACCCGTGCGGAGGTCGCGGGTGGCGCCCGAGACCTTGCGGGTCGTGCACGTGTGGCAGATGCCCATGCGGCACCCCGAGTCGGGGGTGAGGCCGGCGGCCTCCGCCTGGTCGAGCAAGGTGGCGCCGGTGTTGGCGGCCCGGCTGCCGCTGCGGACGAACACCAGGTCGCCGCTGACCGCATCGGGGTCGTCGACGGGGGCGGGGAGCGGAGGTGCGAACTGCTCGACGTGCAGGTGGTCGGACAGGCCCTCGGCCTGCAGCAGGTCGCGCACCGCGTCGATCAGCGGGTTGGGCCCGCAGACGTAGATCTCGGCCTCGGCGTAGCGGGGCGCCGCGGTGCGCAGGTGGTCGGGCTCGAAGCAGCCGTGCAGCTCAGCGCCGCGGTCCTGGTCGGTGTAGGCGTGCACGATGCGCACGCCGGGGAGCGCCCGGTCGAGCGCGGCCAGCTCGTGGCGGTACAGCACGTGCCGGGCGTCGAGCGAGTAGTGCAGCAACGTGACCGAGCCGCGGTACCCCTCGTCGGCCAGCGTGCGCAGCATCGACAGCACCGGCGTGATGCCGCTGCCGCCGCTGACCAGGACCAGCTCGGCGGGACGCTCGGTCGGCAGCGTGAACGCACCTTCGGGGGGAGACAGCGTGACGACGGTGCCGGGGCGCAGGTCGCGCAGGCGGGGCGACACGGTGCCGTGGTCGTGCACCTTGGCGGTGAGCTCGATCAGGCCGTCGCGCCGGGCGGCGGAGTTGGCGGGGGAGTAGCAGCGGGTGCGGCGCACGCCGTCGACCTCGACCGTGAGGCGGAGGAACTGGCCGGCCTCGAAGCCCGTCCAGGCGTCGTTCGGGCGCAGCGTGACGGTGACGGTGTCGGGCGTCTGGCTGTGGACCGCGGTGACCCGGGCCCGCACCTCCCGCGACGTCCAGCGGGGGTCGAGCAGCTCGAGGTAGCGGTCGATGCCGTGGGGCCAGGCCAGCAGGTCGAGCAGCGGGCGGCCCGGGAGGCGGGGTCGCCGGGGTGCGGTGATCGTCGGCACGGTGGCTCCGGTGGGCTCGTGGTTGGGAAGGGGCCACAGTTGAGTGAACAACTGTACGCAGAAACCGTACGGGAGGCGGCGCGAGCGGTCAACGGGCCATCTGTCACAGACGGCGAGGTCGGAACGGGTTCCCGGCACCACGCGAACAGACGTACACTCGGGC
>JADGOP010000169.1 GCA_017882935.1 Actinomycetota bacterium | reverse complement strand
ACGGTCACGCCGAGCGGCGGCTCCACCTCGGCCACCGGCAAGGTCACCTCCGTGGGCGCCGTGGCGACGACCAGTTCCGGTGTCGCGACCTTCCCGGTCGAGGTCACCGTCGGTGGGTGGCCGAGCGGCTTCTACGGGGGTGCGACCGCCACGGTGGCGATCACCCAGAAGGAGATCAAGAACGCCGTGCAGGTGCCCACCCTCGCCGTCTCGAACGACAACGGGCAGTCGACGGTGACCGTCGTGTCCGGCTCGAGCAAGACGACGCGCAACGTGACCACCGGGCTCCAGGCGAACGGCGAGACCCAGATCACGTCGGGCCTGAAGGCCGGTGAGCAGGTCGTGGTCTCGATCCCCTCCTTCACCCGGGCCAACGTCGGCAACCGGAACGGTGGGGGCGGCACGGGCCAGTTCCCCGGCGGGGGCCAGTTCCCCGGCGGGGGCAGCCTCCCCAGCGGGGGCAGCTTCCCCGGCGGCGGCAACTTCCCCGGCGGCGGCAACCAGACGGGCAACGGCGGCGGCTTCGGGGGACAGGGCAATTGAGCACGCTCACCGCACCGGAGGCCCCGACGCCCGTCGTCGGCGGCCCCGTCATCGACCTCCGCGGCATCGCCAAGACCTACAAGACCGGTGCGCTCGAGGTGACCGCGCTCCGCGACGTCAACCTCCGCATCGAGACGGGGGAGATGGTCGCCATCGTCGGGCCGTCGGGCTCGGGCAAGTCGACCCTGATGCACATCCTCGGCTGCCTCGACGTGCCGACCGTCGGCGAGTACCGCCTCGCCGGCGAGTTGGTCGCCGACATGGGCGAGGACTCGCTCGCCGACATTCGCAACCGGCACATCGGCTTCGTGTTCCAGCAGTTCAACCTGCTCGCCGCACTCCCCGCGTGGCGCAACGTCGAGCTGCCGCTCGTCTACACCGCCATCCCCCGGAGCGAGCGGCGTGAGCGGGCCATCGCCGCGCTCGACCAGGTCGGCCTCGCCGACCGCGTCGACCACCGCCCGAACGAGCTCTCGGGCGGCCAGCAGCAGCGCGTCGCGATCGCCCGGGCGCTGGTGACCGAGCCGGCGCTCCTGCTCGCCGACGAGCCCACCGGGAACCTCGACTCCTCGTCGGGGGCCGACGTCCTGAGCCTGCTGCACCAACTGCACGACCAGGGCCGCACCGTCGTGCTCATCACCCACGACGACGACGTCTCCAGGGCCGCCGAGCGCGTCGTGCGCATCCGTGACGGCCAGGTCTCCGAAGCACGAAGGGGGGACCTGCGATGACCTGGCGCGACACCTTCCTCACGGGCCTCGAGGCCGTACGTCTCCACCGCCTCCGTTCGATCCTCACCGTCATCGGCATCCTCATCGGGATCGCTGCGGTGATCCTCACCGTGGGCCTCGGCAAGGGCGCCCAGGCACAGGTGAAGGAGGACCTCAACTCGCTCGGCACCAACCTGCTGATCGTGTCGCCGGGCAGCTCGACGAGCAGCACGGGCGTCCGCGGCGGGGCGGGTTCCGCGTCGACGCTCAGCCAGTCCGACGCCGACGCGCTCGCCTCGAGGACGACGGCGCCCGACATCAAGTCGGTCGCCGCGGCCAGCTCAACCTCCGAGGAGCTGACCGCCGGCACCACGAACTGGACCACCAGCGTCGTCGGCACCGAGCCGAACTGGCTGACGATCCGCAACCGCAAGGTGCAGTCGGGCCGCTTCATCACCGCCGCCGACGAGCGCAAGACCGCGGCCGTCGTGGTGCTGGGATCCGACACCGCCTCGGAGCTGTTCAGCGGCCGAAACCCGGTCGGTCAGACCGTCACGGTGAACGGCACCTCGCTGGAGGTGATCGGCGTGCTCGAGTCGACCGGCTCCTCGTCGACGACCAGCAACGACGACCTCGCGATCGTGCCCCTCTCGACCGCGGCCAAGCGGCTGGTCGGCAGCTCCGCCCGCACGTCGCTCAGCTCGATCTACATCGAGGCGACCTCGCCCTCGACGATCACCGCGGCCTACCAGGAGACCAACGCCGAGCTGCTCGCGCTCCACCGCATCACCACGACGAGCAGCGCCGACTTCACCATCTCGAACCAGCAGTCGCTGCTCACGACGGTGTCGTCGGTGAACTCCACCCTGAAGGTCCTCCTGGCCGGCGTCGCCGGGATCTCGCTCCTCGTCGGCGGGATCGGCGTGATGAACATCATGCTGGTCTCGGTGACGGAACGGATCCGTGAGATCGGCGTCCGCAAGGCGCTCGGCGCCCGGCCCCGGGCGATCCGCCGCCAGTTCCTGGTGGAGGCGTCGGTGCTCGGGCTCGCCGGGGGGCTCTGCGGAGCGCTCATCGGCCTGCTGGGCGCGATCGTGATCCCCCACTTCACCTCCACCCGGATCATCTTCTCGCCGGAGGCCGCCGCGATCGCCATCGTCGGCGCCATCGGCCTCGGCGTGGTGTTCGGGGTGTACCCCGCCTCGCGCGCCGCCAAGCTCGCCCCGATCGACGCCCTCAGGACGGAATGACCATGCCACGCCACACCAACAACCGCACCCGGGTCGGCGCCGCGATCGCCGTCGTCACGGTGGTGCTCGTCGGCGTCATCGGCGCCTCGATGGCGACCGCCTCGAGCAACGTCGGCTACCGCACCGCCACCGTCGAGCGAGCGACGGTCACCAAGAAGCTCCAGGGCTCGGGGACCATCACCCCGGTCGACCGGGTATCCGTGGCGTTCCCCGGCTCCGGCACCGTCGAGTCGGTGTCGGTGAAGGCCGGCCAGCGGGTCAAGGTCGGCCAGACCCTGGCAACGCTCGACAAGGCGTCGCTGCAGCGCGAGCTCGACTCGGCGAACGTCACCCTGACCCAGGCACAGCTCAGCCTCGCCGAGGCCGAGGCCGGCCAGCTGCCCTCGAGCACCGGTGGCACCGGCTCGGCCAACCTCGGTGGCAACGGCTCGTCGAACGGCAACGGCTCGACGTCGCCCACCGCCACCGCCACCGCCGACACTGCGGCGACCACCGCCACGGTGCAGACCGCGGCGCTGAAGCTGTCATCGTCCGTGCGGGTCACGACGGTCGCGACGGCCGCGGTGCCGAGCGGGCCCTCCGGCCCGAGCGGATCGACCTCGCTCGCCGCGCAGATCAAGGCGGCGCAGCGTGAGCTGCTCGGCCTCCAGAAGCAACTCGACGCCGCGCTCGCCGCGGCCCGAGCCGACCTCGCCGCGGCGAAAGCCGCGTGCAGCTCGCCGCCGCCGCCGTCGACGAGCACGACGAGCACGACCGTCGCCCCCAGCACCGGCACCTGCACGGACGCACAGCAGGCCTCGCTCGACGCGCAGGCCCAGGTGGCGACGCTCGAGGCCGAGGTCGCCACCGCGATCTCGAAGCTCGACGCGCTGCTCTCGAAGGCCGCCGCGACGAACACCGGCACGGGCAGCACGGCCGCGTCCCCCCCCTCCGGCACGACGGGCAGCGGCTCGAGCGGCAGCTCCCCGTTCTCCAAGAGCTCCGGCAGCAGCACCCCGAGCGGATCGACCGGCAGCACGAGCCCCAACTCCTCGAGCGGTTCGACGTCGACCACGCCGACGGCCTCCCAGCTGGCCTCGTACCAGTCGGCCGTCGATGCCGCCACCTCGCAGGTCGCGGTGGCCGAGCAGAGCCTCGCGGCCGCCACCATCGTGAGCCCGATCGACGGGACCGTCACCTCGGTCACGCTCGCCAAGGGCGACTCGGTGTCGGCGTCGTCGACGACCGCGAACGTCGTGGTCGTCGGCAAGGGCGGCTACGAGGTCTCCGTGCCCGTGTCGGTCACCGATCGCCCGAGCGTGACGGTCGGCCAAGCGGCGACGGTCGTCCCCGACAGCAACGGCAAGGCCGTGCAGGGCACCGTGGTGGCGCTCAGCGTCGCCGGTACCACCAGCGGGAGCACCACGACCTACACGGCGGTCATCGGCCTCACCGACTCGAGAGCCACGGGCCTCCACGACGGCGCCGGGGCCAGCACGTCGATCACCGTCGACACCGTGGCGAACGCGCTCACCGTGCCGACCTCGGCCGTGCACACCACCAACTCGACCCACACCGTCACCGTGCTCGAAGGCGGCAAGACCAGGTCGGTCACCGTGAAGATCGGGACCGTCGGCGCCGACCGAACCGTCATCACGAAGGGCCTCGCCGCGGGCCGGAAGGTCGTGCTCGCCGACCTGTCCGAGCCGCTCCCGAGCAGTGCGTCTCAGGCCAACACCCGTACCAACCGCTTCGGCGCCGGTGGCTTCGGTGGGAACTTCACCGGTGGCCCGCCCGGTGGCTTCAGCGGCTTCGGCGGCAACGCCCGCACCGGCAACTGACCCCCGACGCGTACGCAGCGGGTCGGGTCAGGCGCTGGTGATGGCGCCGCGCTCGGCGCCCTGCGCCAGCCGGGCGTACTTCGCCAGCACGCCCTTGGTGTAGCGGGGCTCCGGCAGCTTCCAGTCGGCCTTGCGGCGCTCGAGCTCGTCGGCCGCGACGTCGACGTCGATGGTGTGGTTGACGACATCGATGACGATGCGGTCGCCCTCGTTCACGAACGCGATGGGCCCGCCGTCGACCGCCTCGGGGGCGACGTGGCCGATGCAGAAGCCGTGGGTGCCGCCCGAGAAGCGCCCGTCGGTGATCAGCGCACAGTCGCCGCCGCGACCGGCGCCCTTCATGGCGCCGGTGACGGCCAGCATCTCGCGCATGCCCGGACCGCCCTTGGGGCCCTCGTAGCGGATGACGAGCACGTCGCCGGCGTTGATGCCGCCCGCGAGGATGGCCTCCATCGCCGCGGCCTCACCGTCGAAGACGCGCGCCGGACCGTCGAAGTGGTCGAAGTCGATGCCGGCCACCTTCACCACCGAGCCCTTCGGCGCGAGCGACCCGGTGAGGATGGCCAGCCCGCCCTTGTCGTGCAGGGGCGCCGACAGCGGGTGGATGACGTCGCCGTCGGGCGCGGGAGGGTCGAGGTCGGCCAAGTTCTCGGCAACCGTCTTGCCGGTGACCGTGAGGCAGTCGCCGTGGAGCAGCCCGGCCTCGAGCAGCTCGCGCATGACCACGGGCACGCCGCCGATGCGGTCGATGTCGGCCATGTGGTACTTGCCGTGCGGCTTGGTGTCGGCGATGTGCGGCACCCGCGCCGCCACCTTGTTGAAGTCGTCGAGCGCGAGGTCGACCTCGGCCTCGGCGGCGATGGCGAGGAGGTGGAGGACGGCGTTGGTGGAGCCCCCCAGCGCCATCACCACGGCGATGGCGTTCTCGAAGGCCTCCTTCGTCATGATGTGGCGCGGGCGGATGCCCTCCTCGATGAGGCGCACCACGGCGAGGCCGGACTGGTAGGCGAAGTCGTCGCGCCGGCGATCGACCGCGGGCGGCGACGAGCTGCCGGGCAGCGACATGCCGAGCGCCTCGGCGACCGACGCCATGGTGTTGGCCGTGAACATGCCGGCGCACGAGCCCTCGGTGGGGCAGGCGTTGCGCTCGATGGCGTCGAAGTCGGCGTCGGAGATGGTGCCCGAGGCCTTGGCGCCGACCGCCTCGAACACGCTGACGATGTCGAGGGCCTGGCCGTTGTGGTGGCCGGGCAGGATGCTGCCGCCGTAGAGGAAGACCGCCGGCAGGTTCAGCCGGGCCGCCGCCATGAGCATGCCCGGCAGCGACTTGTCGCAGCCGGCGAACGTGATCAGCGCGTCGAAGCGCTCGGCGTGCATGACGGTCTCGACGGAGTCGGCGATGACCTCGCGGCTCACGAGCGACGCCCGCATGCCCTCGTGGCCCATCGAGATGCCATCGCTCACGGCGATGGTGACGAACTCGATGGGGAACGCGCCGGCGTCGCGCACGCCCACCTTGGCGCGCTTGGCCAGACGGTCGAGCGGCAGGTTGCAGGGGG
>JADGOP010000168.1 GCA_017882935.1 Actinomycetota bacterium | reverse complement strand
TGGGGTCGCACGTCCCGCACCTCACCGCGGCCTCGCTGATGCGCCTCGCCACCGAGCGCTCCGAGGAGCACCGCGCGCTGCTGCGCCTGGCGGCCGGCGGCTTCCGCGACATGACCCGGGTCGCGGCCGGCAGCCCCGACATCTGGCCCGACATCTGCACCTCGAACCGCACGGCCATCCTGGCGACGCTCGACCACCTGGTGGGGGAGCTGCAGCGCTTCCGGGCGCTGGTCGACGCCGGCGACCGCGCCGGGCTGCTCGCCGACCTCACCGCAGCCCAGGACGCGCGGCGCAACCTGCCCAGCCGCGTGGCCGCGCCCGTCCACGTCACCGAGGTGCGCATCCCGGTCCGCAACGAGCCCGGCCAGGTGGCAGCCGTGGCGGTGCTCGCCACCGACCTCGGCGTGAACCTGCGCTCCCTCCAGACCGTCGACGCCACCGAGGGCCGGGGCGGCATGCTGCACGTCGTGCTCGAGTCGAGCGAGGCCGAGGTGCTGCACCGGGCCCTGCTCGACCGCGGCTACCGCCCATCGCTCGAGCGGCTCGAGTAGCCCCCGTGGCCGCCGACCCGCCCACCTTCCCCGCCGAGCTCGCCGTCGAGCCCCTCGCCGGCACGCTCGACGCCGGCGTCGTCGTGCCCGGCTCCAAGAGCCTCACCAACCGCGCCCTCGTCGCCGCGGTGCTGGCCTCGGGGACGTCGGTCATCGACGGCGCCCTCTTCGCCGACGACACCGAGGCCATGACAGAGGCGCTGCAGGCGCTGGGGTTCGAGGTGCTCACCGAGCCAACCGCGGCGCGCATCACCGTGACCGGAGCCGCGGGCGCCGTCCCGCGCGCCGAGGCGTCGATCCACACCCGCCTGTCGGGCACCACCACGCGCTTCGTCGTGCCGGTCGCCGCCCTCGGCAGCGGCCGCTTCCTCGTCGACGCGGCCGCACCCATGCGCACCCGCCCCATGGGCGACACCATCGCCGCGCTCCGGACGCTGGGCGCGGGCATCGACGACACGGCCAACCCGGGCCATGTGCCCTTCACCATCGAGGCCCGCGGCCTGCGTGGCGGCACCGTGGCCCTGCCGGGCAACACGTCGAGCCAGTTCCTCAGCGGGCTGCTGCTGGCCGCCCCCGCCATGGCCGAGGGGCTCCGGGTCGAGCTCACCACCGGGCTGGTGTCGCGCTCCTACGTCGGGCTGACGGGCGCGGTGATGGCGGCGTTCGGGGCCCGACTCGACGAGCCCGACGACCACACCTTCGTCGTGGCGCCCAGCGGGTACCGGGCCACCAGCTACCGGGTCGAGCCCGACGCCAGCGCGGCCTCGTACTTCTTCGCCGCGGCGGCCATCTGCGGCGGGCGGGGGGGCGTCGAGGGGCTCGGGGCGGCGTCGCGCCAGGGCGACGCCGCGTTCGTGGACCTCCTCGGGCAGATGGGCGCCGAGGTCCGGCGCGAGGCCAGCGCCACCGAGGTGGTCGGCACCGGTCGGCTCGACGGCATCGAGGTCGACATGTCCGACCTCTCCGACACCGCGCAGACCCTGGCGGCGGTCGCCGCGTTCGCCTCCACGCCCACCCGGGTCACCGGCATCGGCTTCATCCGCCGCAAGGAGACCGACCGCATCGCCGCGGTGGTGGCCGAGCTGCGCCGCTGCGGGGTCGACGCGGCCGAGGAGGACGACGGCTTCGTGGTCCGGCCGGGGGCGGTGCACGGGGCGCTCGTGCAGACCTACGACGACCACCGCATGGCGATGAGCTTCGCTCTGCTCGGGTTGCGCGTACCCGGCATCCGCATCGCCGACCCGGCGTGCGTCACCAAGACCTTCCCCACGTTCTTCCAGGTCCTCGACGGGCTTCGTGCCGGGCCCGCACCACCCGCCGGGTAGGTTCTGGCCCGATGAAGGTGATCGCGATCGACGGGCCCGCAGGGTCGGGCAAGTCCACAGTGGCACGGCGGCTCGCCGAGCACCTCGGCTTGGAGTACCTCGACACCGGTGCCATGTACCGGGCCGTCACCTTCGCGGCGTTGCGCCGCGGGGTCGACCCGGCCGATGCCGACGACATCGCCACCCTCGTGCCCCAGCTCGAGCTCGAGGTCGGAGGCGACACCGTGCGGGTCGACGACGTCGACGCCAGCATCGAGATCCGCGGCCCCGAGGTCACCCGTGCCGTGAGCGTGGTGGCGGCGAACCCCCGGGTCCGTGCCGACCTCGTGCGGCGCCAGCGCGAGTGGGCGCAGTCCCGCGACGGCGGCGTCCTCGAAGGCCGCGACATCGGCACCGTGGTGTTTCCCGACGCGGTGCTGAAGGTGTACCTCACCGCCCGGCCCGAGATCCGCGCCGCCCGCCGGTCGAAGGAGGTCAGCGACCTCAGCTACGAGGCGGTCGCCGCCGACCTGGCCCGGCGCGACGCCCTCGACGAGGGACGCGAGGCCAGCCCGCTCACCCAGGCCGACGACGCCATCATCGTCGACACCTCCGACCTGTCGGTCGACGACATCGTGGCGCAACTCGCCGGGCGGCTCCCGTGAGCGAGCCGACGGGCACTCCTGTGCCGAAGACCGAGGGGCTCGGCGTGGCCGAGGAGCGCGTCAAGATCGGCAGCGACCCGCTCGCGCTGCCCACCAAGGGCCAGCTGCGGCTCTACCGCACGGTGCGGGTGGCCCTGCTCGGCGTCTCGAAGCTGTGGTTCCGCGTCGAGGTCCACGGGCGCGAGCACGTCCCCGACGGCGAGGCGTTCATCCTCGCCCCGGTCCACCGCTCCAACATCGACTTCCTGCTCTCGCTGTGGGCCATGGACAACACCCGCATGCGCTACCTGGCCAAGGACACCCTCTGGAAGGGCGCCTGGGGCAAGCTCTGGTCGGCCCTCGGTGCCATCCCGGTGCACCGCGGCACCCCCGACCGCGACGCGCTGAAGACGTGCATCGGCGTCATCAAGAACGGCGAGCCGCTCGTGATCTTCCCCGAGGGCACCCGCCAGCAGGGCCCCGAGGTGCAGCCGCTGTTCGACGGCCCGGCCTACGTGCAGGGCCGCACCGGCGCCCGCATCGTGCCCGTCGGCATCGGTGGCTCCCAGACCGCCATGCCCAAGGGCGCCAAGTTCATCAAGCCCCACAAGGTGGTGCTGGTGGTGGGCGAGCCCCTGGAGCCGCCGCGGAAGGGCGACTCGGGTCGGGTGCCCCGCAGCGCGGTGCGCGACCAGACCCTGCGCCTGCACACCGTCCTGCAGGACCTCTTCGACGAGGCCCAGCAACGCGCCGGCACCCCCAACAGCCACTGACCCCGGCCTCCACACCAGACTTCGGGACGGACAGGTGCGCCTGACGCACCTATCCGTCCCCGGATCGCGCAGGGTCGGCCAGCGTCAGAGCATGCGGGCCTGGTGGAAGACCGCCCGGACCTTGGGCTCGAAGTGCTCGAGCGGCAGGGTGTCGTAGTTCGGGTCGAACGCCACCTGGTCCCACTCGTCGGCGAAGGTCTCCGCCAGGGCGAACTGCTCGGACGTGAGCTCGGCGCGGTGCGTCTCGCGGGCGTCGGGGTTGCCGCCGAAGTGGTGGTAGTAGTGGCGGCCCTGGAAGTCCTGGTGCACGCGGATCATCTCGTAGACCTCCTCGCGCACGTAGGGCTTGATGATGGCGGCGGCGATGGCCGGGTGGTTCGGCACGCTCACGGCCTTGCCGATGTCGTGGCACAGGGCGGCCACGACCACCTCGTCGTCGGCCCCGGCGCGCTCGGCCAGGGTTGCCGTCTGGAGGCAGTGCGTGAGCTGGTCGGTGGCGAAGCCGTCGACGATGGTGTCGAGCGAGCGCAGCAGGTCGAGCACGCGGTCGGCGGTGCGGTCCTGGTGGGCGACCGTCTCCGCACCGATCACGGCCCACTGCTCGGCCGTGGACTCGTCCATGCGGGTGAAGCTCCTGGGGACCTCGGTGGTGGACATCTCCCCATTGTGCCCACGTGAAGCCGGCGCTGTCAGGCTCCGGCGGGCATGGCTACGCCAGGCTGGCGAGGACCTCGCTGGCGCGCACGGTGCGGTCGTTCACGGCGGGACGCCCCGGGACGGAGCCGCCGAGGGTGAAGGTGGCCACGATGTCGATGGCGGCGATGAGGTCGCGCAGGTTGCGGGGTGGGGGGAAGTACTCGTCCTCGTCGGTGATGCGCACCTCCTCGACGCCGTCGCGCGGGGCGAGCGTGGCGATGACGGCCTCGACGAGCTCGTCGGGTGCCGAGGCGCCGGCGGTGACGCCGACCACGCCCTCGAAGTCGGTGGGGACCTCGGAGGCGTCGTTGACGCGGTGGACGCGGGCGCAGCCGGCCTCGCGGGCCAGCTTCTCGAGCGCCCGGGTGTTCGACGAGTTGGCCGACCCGATCACCACGACCGCATCGCAGCGGTGGGCGATCTCCGACAGGGCACCCTGGCGGTTGGTGGTGGCGAAGCAGAGGTCGCTGCGGCCCGGCATCCAGAGGTCGGGGAAGCGGTCGCGGGTGGCGTCGGCGAGGCCGGACCAGTCGCGGTGGCTGAGCGTGGTCTGGGCGACGAGGGCAACGGGTGCGTCGAACTGGGGGAGCGCGGCGACCTCGTCGAAGCTCTCGACCCGGTGGATGGCGCCGGGGGCCTCGGCGATGGTGCCGACGGCCTCCTCGTGACCCTCGTGGGCGATGTAGACGATCTGGAAGCCCTTGGCGGCCCGGGTCTTCACCTCGTGGTGCACCTTGGTGACCAGGGGGCACACCGCGTCGACCACGTAGCCACCCGCGGCGCGGGCCTCGGCCACCACGTCGGGCGCCGAGCCGTGGGCGGAGAGCATCACCGGCCGCCCGGGCGGGACGTCGGCGATGTCGTCGACGAACACCACGCCGAGGTCGCGGAAGCGCTGCACCACCACCTGGTTGTGGACGATCTCGTGGTAGCAGTACACGGGCGGCTCGAACGCCCGGACCATCCAGGCCAGCGCCTTGATGGCCATCTCGACACCGGCGCAGAAGCCTCGCGGCGACGCCAACAGGACCCGTTCGACCTTCACGGTCGCCAGGGTACCGGGCGGCTGCACCGGCGACGAAGGAGCCGCCCGGGATCAGGCTGCGCAGGCGCCAGCCGGAGCAGCGCCCCGGACGACAGCAGGATGCCGGAGGCGGACCGAGCAGGCGACGAAGGAGCCGCCCGAGGTCCCAGGAAGCACGGCTTCGTCGATCGCGTGGGCCGACCGGTACCGTGGAGCCATGTCGTTGCCCCGGGTTGTTGCCGTCGCGCCCGCGTCGCCGGCCGACCGGGCCGGCATCATCGTGGGCGACGAGGTGGCGCGCATCGACGGCAGCGTCCCGCGCGACGTGCTGCAGTGGCAGCTCCTGGCCGACGCGGCGTCGCCGACGCTCGACGTGCGGCGCGGCGGGCTCGAGCTGCAGGTCGACATCGCCAAGGCCGAGGGCGAGCCGCTCGGCATCGAGGTGCACTCGGCGGTGTTCGACCGGGTGCGCACCTGCGACAACCACTGCGAGTTCTGCTTCATCTACCAGCTGCCCAAGGGCATGCGCCGCAGCCTGTACCTGAAGGACGACGACTACCGCCTGTCCTTCCTCTACGGCAACTTCACCACGCTCACGCGGTTCACCGAGGCCGACCTCGAGCGGGTCATCACCGAGAACCTGTCGCCGCTGCACGTGAGCATCCACGCCACCGACCCCGACGTGCGCGCCGACATGCTCCGCAACCGCCGCGGCGCCACCAGCCTGCGGTGGCTGCGCGCGCTGCTCGACCACGGCATCACGGTGCACGGCCAGATCGTGCTGTGCCCGGGGCTCAACGACGGCGCGGTGCTGCACGACACCCTCACCGGGGTGCTCGACCGCTACCCGGAGCTGGCCTCGATCTGCGTGGTCCCGCTCGGGGTGAGCCGG
>JADGOP010000167.1 GCA_017882935.1 Actinomycetota bacterium | reverse complement strand
GGAGCCGTCGGCCGCGGCCCCCACCCCCGCGGCCAGGACGGCGACGCCCGGCAGGGCGCGAGCGGCGTCGAGTCCCCGGATCGGGTCACCGGTTCGTGGCGCCCCGGGGTAGCCCTCGCTGCAGGCAACCACCGTGACGGCGGCGTCGGGAGAGAAGACCGGGTCGCCGCCGAGGTTGCCGTCGGCGGCGCCGGCCAGCAGCTCGGTGAGGCTGGAGGTGAGCCGGGGAAGGACCACCTGAGACTCGGGGTCGCCGAAGCGCACGTTGTACTCGAGGAGCTTGGGGCCCTCGGGCGTGAGCATCACGCCGGCGTAGAGCACGCCGCGGTAGTCGATGTCGCGGAGCCGCAGGGAGGCCAAGGTGGGGAAGACGGCCTTCTCCATGACCTCGTTGACCACGGCCGCGTCGGCGACCGGCACCGGTGAGTAGGCGCCGATGCCGCCGGTGTTGGGGCCGAGACCGCCGTCGAACGCCCGCTTGAAGTCCTGGGCCGGTGCCAGGGCCACCGCGCGCACCCCGTCGCACACTGCCAGGATCGACAGCTCCGCGCCGGTCATGCCCTCCTCGATGACGATGCGCTTGCCCGCCTCGCCGAACGCCGTGCCCGAGAGCTTGGCCCGCACGTCGTCCTCGGCCTCGGCCAGCTCGTGGGTGACGAGCACGCCCTTGCCGGCCGCGAGGCCGTCGGTCTTGACCACCCACGGACCGGGCAGGCCGCGCAGGAAGGAGATGGCGGGGTCGACGTCGGTGAACGCACCGTGCTTCGCCGTGGGCACGCCGGCATCGACGAGCGCCTGCTTCATGAACGCCTTCGAGCCCTCGAGCCGGGCGCCGTCGGCGCCGGGACCGAACACCAGGCGGCCCTGTGCCCGCAGCCGGTCGGCGAGGCCGTCGACGAGCGGCGCCTCGGGACCGATCACGTAGAGGTCGGCCGAGAGCTCCTCGGCCGGTGCGTCTGACAGGGTGAGCGACCCGCGCAACGTGCCCACGCCGTCGCCGACCGGCCCGACCATGCCCGGGTTGCCGGGCGTGACGACCACGTCGGCGTCGCGCGCCAGCACCAACGCGAGGGCGTGCTCGCGGCCGCCCGACCCGACCACGCACACCTTCATCGGCCCGCTCCCGCGCGGGCGTCTGCGGGCTCAGCCATCGGTGTGGAGCTGGACGTACTGGTCACGACCGGGGCCGGTGCCGACGATGCGGATCGGCACCCCGATCTGCTCCTCGAGGAAGGCCAGGTACGACGCCGCCGCGGGCGGCAGGTCGTGGGCCTCGCGGGTGCTGGAGAGGTCGGTCTTCCAGCCGGGGAGCTCCTCGTACACGGGCACGGCCTGGTGCAGGTCGGACTGGTGGTACGGCAGGTGGGTGACCCGCGTGCCGTCGATGTCGTAGGCCACGCACACCTTGATGGTGTCGAGGGTGTCGAAGATGTCGAGCTTGGTGATGGCCACCTCGGAGAGCGAGTTGAGGCGCACCGCCTGGCGCAGCATCACCGCGTCGAACCAGCCCGGACGGCGCCGGCGGCCGCTGTTGGTGCCGTACTCGTGGCCCACCTCCACGATGTGGTCGCCGACCGCCAGGTCGGCCGGGTCGGCGCCCTCGGCCGACATGCCACCGACGGCCTCGCCCGAGATGGGCAGCTCGGTGGGGAAGGGACCGGTGCCGACGCGAGTGACGTAGGCCTTGGCGATGCCGATGACCTCGTCGATGTAGCGCGGGCCGATGCCGGCGCCCGTGCACGCGCCGCCCGCCACGGGGTTCGAGCTGGTGACGAAGGGATAGGTGCCGTGGTCGAGGTCGAGGAAGGTGGCCTGGGCGCCTTCGAGGAGCACGTGCTGGCCCGCGTCGAGCGCGTCGTGCACCAGGCCCACGGTGTCGACGATGTGGGGCGCCAGCCGGGGGGCGCACTCGTCGAGGTACACCTTGGCGATCTCGTCGGCATCGAGCGGGAGCTGGTTGAAGACCTTCGCCAGCACCGCGTTCTTCTCCTTCAGCACCACGTCGAGCTTGGCGCGGAAGATCTTGGGGTCGAGCAGGTCCTGCACCCGGATGCCGACGCGCGACGACTTGTCGGCGTAGGCCGGCCCGATGCCGCGCTTGGTGGTGCCCAGCTTGGCCTTGCCGAGGCGCCGCTCGGTGAGCCGGTCGATCTCCTGGTGGTACGGCAGGATCAGGTGGGCGTTGCCCGACACCGCGAGGCGCGAGCAGTCGACGCCCTTCGCGGTGAGCGCGTCCATCTCGGCGAGCAGCACGATGGGGTCGACGACCACACCGTTGCCGATGACGGGCGTGATGTGGTCGTAGAGGACTCCACTGGGCACCAGCTGGAGAGCGAACGTGACGCCGTCGACCACCAGGGTGTGGCCGGCGTTGTGGCCGCCCTGGTAGCGGACGACCAGTTGCATCTCCTTGGCGATGAGGTCGGTGACCTTCCCCTTGCCCTCATCGCCCCACTGAGTGCCGACGACGACGGTCGCAGGCACGGCGTCACTCCTTCGATCAGCCGAGAACCGAGCAGGGAGACGTTACTGGCCGGCCGTGGCCCTCCCCCAACGCGTTCGTCACGACGAGGTCGAGCTGCCCGACCCGCACTGCGCCTCGAGGCCCAGCGCGTCGAACGCCACGTTGAGCTTCTTCGACTCGGCGGTGAAGCTCGGGTCGTTGATGATGAGCGGATTCGCCTTGAGCTTGTCGATGCTGGCCTGCAGGTCGGCGTACAGCTTGTCGAGGGCGGCCTTGTCGCCGGCCGGATAGCCGAGCGCCTTGAGCGCAGCGAGCGTCTTCTGCTCCTCGGGGACGGCCGTGTCGAGGATGAACACCTTCGCCTGGGCGTCGGTGGTGACGTTCGCGCCCTTGGCGGAGAGCGTGGCGTTCATCGACTTGCAGGCGGCGTTCGCCTTGCTCACGAAGTCGGCCTTGCTGACGGACTTCGTGCTGCTGCTGCAGGCGACGCCGAGCAGGGCCGCGGCGAGGACGAACGCGGCCGTCCGGAGTTGACGGTGCATCGAGAGGGCTCCCCCAGGGTCGAGGCGCGGGGGCCGCGCTCGGAGTGACCCTAGGAGATGGCCGGTGCGGGTCAGTGCAGCGTGACCTGGCCGTCGTCGGCGTCGACGGTGACGGTGTCGCCGTCGTTGAAGTCGCCTTCGAGCAGGGCCAGGGCGAGCCGGTCGCCGATCTCGCGCTGGATGACCCGCTTGAGGGGCCGCGCCCCGTAGGCGGGGTCGAAGCCCTCGAGTGCGATCAGCTCGCGGGCCTCGGGCGTGACCTCGAGCGTGATCCGGCGGCTCTCGAGCCGCCGGCGCAGGGAGTCGAGCTGGATGTCGACGATCTGCGTGAGGTCGTCCTGGGACAGCTCGCGGAAGCGGATGATCTCGTCGACGCGGTTGATGAACTCCGGCTTGAAGAAGTCGCGGGGCTCACCGGCCAGGTTCGAGGTCATGATCAGCACGGTGTTGGTGAAGTCGACGGTGCGGCCCTGACCGTCGGTGAGGCGGCCGTCGTCGAGCAGCTGGAGCAGCACGTTGAAGACGTCGGGGTGGGCCTTCTCGACTTCGTCGAGCAGCACCACCGCGTAGGGCCGGCGGCGGATGGCTTCGGTGAGCTGGCCACCCTGGTCGTAGCCCACGTAGCCGGGGGGTGCCCCGACCAGGCGGCTCACGCTGTGCTTCTCCATGTACTCGCTCATGTCGATGCGCACCATGGCGCGCTCGTCGTCGAACAGGAAGTCGGCGAGCGAGCGGGCCAGCTCGGTCTTGCCGACGCCGGTGGGGCCGAGGAAGAGGAAGCTCCCGATCGGGCGGTTGGGGTCGGACAGGCCGGCGCGGCTGCGGCGGATGGCGTTGGCGACCGCCCGCACCGCCTCCTCCTGGCCGATGACACGGTGGTGCAGCACGTCCTCCATGCGCACGAGCTTGGCGACCTCGCCCTCCATGAGGCGGGAGATGGGCACCCCTGTCCACTTGCTCACGACCTCGGCGATGTCCTCCTCGTCGACCTCCTCCTTGAGCATCTTCTGGTCGGTCTGCAGCTCGGCGAGACGGTGGGTGGCGTCGGCGACCTGGCGCTCGAGCTCGGGGATCTGGCCGTAGCGGATCTCGGCGGCGCGCTCGAGGTCGGTCTCGCGCTCGACCTCGGACCGCTTGGCCTCGAGCTGCTCCTTGAGGTCGCGGATGCGGCCGATGGCCTCCTTCTCGTTCTGCCAGTGCGCCCGCATGCCGGTGGCGCGCTCGTTGAGCTCGGCGAGCTCCTTGTCGAGCCCCTCGAGCCGCTCGACCGATGCTGCGTCGCTCTCCTTGGCCAGCGCGACGCGCTCGATCTCGAGCTGGCGGACCCGCCGCTCGACCACGTCGATCTCGGTGGGCACCGAGTCGATCTCGATGCGCAGCTTGGAGGCGGCCTCGTCGACCAGGTCGATGGCCTTGTCGGGCAGGAAGCGGCCCGTGAGGTAGCGGTCGGACAGCACCGCCGCGGCCACCAGCGCGGCGTCCTGGATGCGGACCCCGTGGTGCACCTCGTAGCGCTCGGCGAGACCGCGGAGGATGGCGATGGTGTCCTCGACCGAGGGCTGGCCCACGAACACCTGCTGGAAGCGCCGCTCGAGCGCGGCGTCGGCCTCGATGAACTTGCGGTACTCGTCGAGGGTGGTGGCGCCGATCAGCCGCAGCTCGCCGCGGGCGAGCATGGGCTTGATCATCTGACCCGCGTCCATGGCGCCCTCGGCCTTGCCCGCGCCGACGATGGTGTGCAGCTCGTCGATGAAGGTGATGACCTGGCCCTCGGCGTCGGTGATCTCCTTGAGGACGGCCTTGAGCCGCTCCTCGAACTCGCCGCGGTACTTGGCACCGGCGACCATGCCCCCCAGGTCGAGGGAGATGAGGCGCTTGTTCTTGAGGCCCTCCGGCACGTCGCCCTCGACGATGCGGCGGGCGAGCCCCTCGACGATGGCCGTCTTGCCCACGCCGGGCTCGCCGATGAGGACCGGGTTGTTCTTGGTGCGCCGGTTGAGCACCTGGATGGTGCGCCGGATCTCCTCGTCACGACCGATGACGGGGTCGAGCTTGCCCTGGCGGGCCGCCTCGGTGAGGTCGCGGCCGTAGCGCTCGAGCGCCTGGTAGGTGTCCTCGGGGTTCTGGCTGGTCACCCGGTGGCTGCCGCGCACCTCGCGCAGCGCCTCGAGCAGCTTGTCGTACGACACCTTGAGCCGGTCGGGCACGTCGCCCGCGCCAGCCGCCGACGCCAGGCCGAGCAGCAGGTGCTCGGTGGACAGGTACTCGTCGGTGAGGTCGCTGCGGGCGCGGTCGGCGGCGTCGAGCACGTGCTGCAGCTCGCGCCCCACCCGCGCCTCGCCGCCGTAGGCGTGCGGCAGCTTGGCCACGGCGTCGTCGGCAGCGTTGCGCACCGCCAGGGGGGTGACGCCGACGGCCTCGAGGATGGGCAGCACGACCCCTTCGGCCTGGCGCAGCAGCGCCGCGAGCAGGTGGTCGGGCGTGACCTCCGGGTTGGAGGCGCCGCGCGCCGCTTCCACGGCGGCGCTGAAGGCCTCCTGCGTCTTGAGGGTCCAGCGGTTCGGGTCGAGGGCCATGGTTCCACGCTACCGATCCCCCCCCAACTTGACAATAGGACCATCAGGTTTTCTTCACCCAGGGTTGTCCAGGCTTTGGTGCACCGCGGCACAGGCGCTGACGAAGGCCTCGGCCTCGTCGTCGTCGAGGACCGAGAGGGCCAGGCCCATGACCAGGTTGGTGGCGTGCTCCGCCTCGTCCCACCGCTCGCGGTACAGCTCCGGATCGGGGAGCGGGTCGCTCCACCCGAACACCGGTGCCATCGCGGGGCTCTTCACCGCCATGGCCTCGACCGGGGCCAGCCCTGCGGTGAGCACCGCGGCGCCGTGGTAGGCGAGCCGCAGC
>JADGOP010000166.1 GCA_017882935.1 Actinomycetota bacterium | reverse complement strand
CGCCACGTGGAGCACCTTCTGCCCGCGGCTGTAGCTGACTGGGGCGCCGTGCAGCTCCTCGGGTGCGGGCGCGGGGTCGACCGCGGCCTCGTCGGCGGCGTCGGCCGCCGGGGTCTCGTCGGCCATGCCCTAGCTCCGGGCACCGGCGAGCGTCACCGGTGTCTCGTGCTCGTGCGGCTGCGCCTCGATGACCACACCGGCGCCGCCCTTGTTGGCCGCGCGGCGGTTGAGGATGTTGTCGGACTGGATGAGCCCGTGCAGCGTCATGATCGAGTGGATCAGCGTCTCGGGGCTGGGTGGGCAGCCCGGCGCGTAGACGTCGACGGGGACCACCTGGTCGACGCCCTGGACGATGGCGTAGTTGTTGAACATGCCGCCGGTGGAGGCGCACACGCCCATCGAGATGACCCACTTGGGCTCGGCCATCTGGTCGTAGACCTGACGAAGCACCGGGGCCATCTTCTGCGAGACCCGACCGGCGACGATCATGAGGTCGGCCTGGCGCGGGGAGGCCCGGAAGACCTCCATGCCGAAGCGGGCGAGGTCGTAGTGCGGGCCGCCGGCGCCCATCATCTCGATGGCGCAGCAGGCCAGGCCGAAGGTGGCGCCCCAGTTGGAGCGGAACCGGGCCCAGCGCACCAGGTCCTCGAGCTTGGCGGTGAGGAAGTTCTCCTCGAGGCCGGCGAAGCCCTCGTTCTTGACGTTCTCGATGAGGCCCATCAGGCGGCCTCCTCGTGGGTGTCGCGCGGGTCGCGGCCCTCGAGGCCGACGCGCCGGATGGTGTTGGCGGCCGTGCGGCTGGGGCTGCGCTGCGCCACGACGTCGTCCTTCTTGAGCGGGCCCCAGTCGAGCGCGCCGTGGGCGATGAGGAACACCAGGCAGGAGACGACCGCGAGGGAGAAGACGATCATCTCGACGAGCCCGAAGGCACCGAGCGCCTGGTAGTTCACGACGTAGGGGTAGAGGAAGATGACTTCCACGTCGAAGACGATGAAGATCATCGCCACCAGGTAGAAGCGCACCGGGAAGCGCTCCGGCGGCTGCTGGCTCGGGATGATGCCGCATTCGTACGGCGCCGACTTCTCGGGCGACGACCGCTTCGGGGCCAGGATGCCGGAGGCGATGAAGCTTCCGGCTGCGAACAGCGCTGCCAGCACGATCATGAAGACGATGGGCAGGTACTGAGCCATCGGGTCACGCTCCCTTGGCGCTCGCGGCCGCGGCGCGGGCGGCCATGGCGGCCTTGTCGCGGCGGTGGAGCTGGTAGGCGAGGATCGAGAAGATCACCAGGCTGAAGAAGAACAGCGCGGTGCCGGGCAGGCGGGTGGCGCCGTTGTTGCGCACCATGATGACGTTGACCACCGGCTGCGCCGGGTCGAGCTGCGGCGTCGGCGGCGGCTGGCCCGGCAGGATGGTCTGCGGCAGGGTGAGGTAGGCCTGCTGCACGGCGTAGTGGGTGGGGTTGTTGCCCGTGAGCCACATGCCGAGCTTCTCGGCGCGGTACGCGATGCGCCCGACGAGGGACTGGTTGGTGCGCGTGGGCTTGCCGCCCCTGTCGAAGATGGCGCCGAGCACGAAGCCGTCGGCCTTGAGCGGGGTGCCCACGCCGTTGGCGATGAGGTAGGTGGTCGCCGTGGCCCCCGCGTCGCCCGAGACGGCGTTCGAGGTGGACACGATGCGCCAGCCGTTGAGCTTGTCGCTCAGCTCGGTGGCGATCTCCGGGTTGGCGGCCACCACGTCGCCCAGCGTCGGCGTCTTCGGCTGCGCGGCGAGCGCGGCGTGCACCTTGGGGTCGGTCTTGAGGTAGCTGGCGGGCGCTGGCAGCGTGCCCGGCTGGGGCACGTTGTGCGCGACGGCGTGCAGCGCGTTGGGCGTGTCGGTGCTGACCTCGATGACCCGCCAGGCCGGGGCGGGCCCCTTGAAGCCGATGCCGAAGATCACCCAGAACAGGAACATGAGGGTGAGCCAGCCGAACAGGCCGGTGACCGCCAGGTGGAAGCCGAGGCGCGCACCGTTGTTGGTGATGAGGAGCAGCAGCGGGGTGCCGCACAGCACCGCGACGGCGATGACGACGTCGAGGACGCCGCGGATGCCCGGGTTCCAGGAGAGGGCCAAGAGCGCGTGGAACATGGCTTCAGTTGCTCCTGTGGGGGTGGCGAGGCGTGCTGGTGGGGCTCATCCGAGGCCTCGCTCGTAGGCGACGATCTGGCGCACCTGTTCGCGGGTCATCATGCCCGAGCCCGGATCGCCCTGATCGGTCTTGGGGACGTCGGGCTGGCTGGCTGCCGGGTCGGTGTCGGGGTTGTACGCCGGCTTCTGGCAGAACGCCGGCATGCGGCCGCTGCCCTGTCCGTGGACGCCGTACTGCTTGCCCTGCTCGGACCCCTGGCACACGAAGTCGATCTGCTGGTTGACGCCGAGCACCGCGCCGGGGAACTGCTGGGTGACCGCGCTGAGGTTGGGGCCGAAGGCACCCGAGCCGTCGTTGGTCTTGTCGCCGTAGGACCAGCCCTGCGTGTGGCAACGGCCGCACGAGTAGGCGCCACCGGCGAAGTCGGAGTAGTAGCCGAGGTTGAACAGCGCCTCGCCGTCGGACTTGTACGGGTGGCCGGCCTTGATGGCCGCAGCCTTCTCGAGCGCGAGGCCCTTGACGACCTCGGCGTGTGCCGCCTGCGGCGAGATCTGGATGCTCTCGAGGTAGCTGACGAGGTTCTCGATCTGCTGGTCGTCGAGGGAGCCACCGCCGAGGACGCCCCAGGCCGGCATGGGCGAGAACGGGCGGCCGTAGACGAGCACGTAGCGGATCTGCGCCCGGTTGTAGCGCAGGGACACGGTGTTGAGGGCCGGGGCCTGCCAGTCGACCTGGCGGAGGAAGCGGCCGTCGGCGTCGGTGAGCGTGTACTTCAGGGCCACGCCGCCCGCGCCGTTGGCGCCGTGGCACAGCGCACACCCGAGGCCCTCGGGGTTCGCCACGGCGTCGTTGTTGCCGAACATGGCCTTGCCCGAGTCGATGAACTTGGCGTTGTAGCCGCGCAGGGCGTTGGCCTGGCGGCTGGGCTCGTTGAGCCAGTACAGCGGCAGGATCACCGAGATCGCGGCGAGCGTCACGAACGCCATGGTGAGCATGCGATCGAGCCGCTTGGTCTCCATGTCCTGGTCGTTGTAGTAGGGCTTGCGGTTGGGCGCGAGCACGACCTCGGAGCCCACCTCGGACTTGCCCGAGCGGAAGTTGGCGAGGCCGTAGACGACGACGGCGACGGCCACGAGGAACAGCAGGACGTAGCCGACCGAGGTCTGGACGGTGGTGGCGGCGATGAGGTGCATGGAGGTCATGGTTCCGATCACTCGCCACCGGAGATGCAGTGGGGGCCTTCGGCTTCCTGGCCGGTGGTGTCGGTGCCGATCGGCGGGCCGAGGATGATGGTGCCGGTGTCGGCGGTGAGGACGTTGTTGGCGACGGCGGTGGCGAAGTGGTCGAGGCCCCGGGGCGCCGGGCCGCCCTTCTTCTCACCGGCCTGGTTGTACTGCGAGCCGTGGCAGGGGCACTCGAACCACTGCGAGGTGAGGCATGGCGGCACGCGACAACCGAGGTGGACGCACTTCTGGTAGAGGACGGTGAAGCCGGCCTCCATGGCGGTCAGCTCCGACGGTGCGTAGACCGTCTTGGCCTTCGGCAGGGCGCTCGACGGGTAGCGGGTGACGTAGAGCTTGCCTTCGGGCACGTAGTAGAAGCCGTTGCCCTTGGTGATGTTGGCGTCGATGTCGGCGAGCTTGCCGAGCGTGACCTTGGAGCCGAAGCCGCCCGACAGCGACGGCCAGAGGAAGGCGATGAGCCCGGTGGCGAGGCCGCCGAGCGGGCCGATGAGCAGCAGGCCGACGATGCCCCGGTTGAGGAACTGGCGGCGGGCCATGCCCGTCTCCATGGCGGTGGGCGGCGTCCACGGCTCGACCTCGGCGCCGCCGGTGGTGGCGAGCTCCTGCGAGGCGGCCTTGCGGGCGTTGCGGTCGCGCGACCTGGTCTCGCCGCTGAGCTTGCCGACCGCCTTGGTGGTGTCGCGCCGGCCCGCGGCGAAGAAGCTGGCCGCGAGGCCGGCAACCACCAGGACGGTGACGACGATGACGATGAGGGCGGTCATGCGAAGAGCCTCACAGGTCGAAGAAGAGGCCGTCCTTCCACGGCAGGGTGAATTGGAACCCCTTGCCACGGAAGACGGCGCCGATGATGCCGAGGACGGCCCAGAACATGAGGAAGATCGTGAAGAACGACACCGCGAACTTGCGATCCTCGGGACGGGTGCTGGGGTTCTTGTCGAGGTAGGGCAGCACGATGAGGCCGGCGGCGGCCATGCCCGGGCCGAGCACACCGGCGACCATGGGGTTGAAGTAGGTGAGCAGCTCCTGCAGGCCCACGAAGTACCACGGCGCCTTGGCAGGGTTCGGCGTCTTGTTGGGGTTCGCGAGCTCCTGCAGCGGCGCGTTCATGAAGATCGAGAAGAGCGTGACGAAGGTGAACACGCACAGCGCCGCCACGAACTCGACCACGAGCAGGTGCGGCCACACGTTGACCTTGTCGGTGGGCTGTGTGCGCAGCTCCTGGATGGAGCCCGCGCGGATGACCGAGAGCAGGCGCTCGTCGGCACCCCCGTCGACGGCGAGGTCGCCGGAGCCGAGGGTGTCGGTGAGGGTGTCGCCTGCCTGGGCCCGGTAGCGGGCGTCTTCGGCCCGCTGGCGCAGGTGGTCGGGGATGTCGGTCATGTCGCGACTCCTACAGCGGCCCGGAGATGCCGCCGTCCTTGCGCACCCGCCAGAAGTGGACCGCCATGAAGATGACGATCACGAAGGGGAGCATCAGGACGTGCAGCACGTACCACCGGATGAGCGTGTTGGATCCGATCTCGTTGCCACCGAGGAGCACGAAGCGCACCTGGTTGCCGAAGACCGGGGTGTAGCCCGCCATGTTGGTTCCGACCGTGACGGCCCAGAGGGACAGCTGGTCCCACGGGAGCAGGTAGCCGGTGAACGAGAGCAGCAGGGTGAGCAGCAGCAGGACGATGCCGATGACCCAGTTGAACTCGCGTGGCGGCTTGTAGGCCCCGTGGTAGAAGACCCGGGCCATGTGGAGGAACACCGACAGCACCATGAGGTGCGCCGCCCAGCGGTGCATGTTTCTGACCAGCAACCCGAAGGTGACCGAGGTCTTGAGCTGGTAGATGCTGTTCCAGGCCTGCGTGGTGGTGGGCCGGTAGAAGAACATCAGGAAGATGCCCGTCACCGTGAGCAGGATGAACAGGAAGAAGCTGATGCCACCGAGGCAGAGCGTGTAGCTGACCTTCACCGCATGCCGCTTCACCTTCACCGGGTGGAGGTGGTACAGGATGCTGTTCATGATCACGTACGAGCGGTTGCGCGGGCTGTCCTGGTAGCCCTGCTTGAAGATCGAGCCCGGCCGGAAGATCGAGTTCCAGGCCTGCGAGCCGCGAATCTTGTCGTCGAGCTCGCCGAGCTTCTCCTTGGCGACGCTCGGGTTGTCCATGGTCTTGGCCACGGCGGCGACTCCCTAGCTTTCCTGCGGGGGGCGGATCACGACGACTGTCCCTGGCGGGCGAGCGCCCGGCGACCGGAGGCCCCACCCCGGACGAGCTGCTTGCGACGCGCCTCTTCCTGCGTCTTGCCACGCTTGTTCCAGATGATGAACAGCGCGATGGAGGCCGTGAGGTAGAAGCCGTAGATCATCGTGGTGATGATGTCGGCCAGGCCACCGAGCGAGAACTTGATGGGCCCACCGTCGAGCAGCGAGCCGCCGTGCCCGATGAGGAGGTGGTCGGGGCTCATCTTCAGCTCGTTCGCGGAGTAGAGGATCCAGGTCTGCGGCACCACGCCGTAGGCCCAGAAGAAGCAGAAGAACACGA
>JADGOP010000165.1 GCA_017882935.1 Actinomycetota bacterium | reverse complement strand
GAGGGATCGGTTCGCGCGGCGGGTTCCGCGGTCTCGAGACTCGCCAGCGAGCCGGGCTGGACCTGCGAGGCGCGGCACGAACGGTTCGGGACCGCCACGCTTCGCGGACCGGCCGGAGAGAGGGCAGTGGCCTGGGGGGTGGGGGTGGGCGGGGTAGTTTCACCGGCCGTGAATCGCACCCTGGTCCTCTGCAAGCCCGACGCCGTCGAACGCGGCCTCGTCGGTGAGATCGTGTCCCGCCTCGAGCGCAAGGGCCTCCGCATCGCGGCCCTCGAGCTGCGTACCATCGACCGGGCGCTCGCCGAGCAGCACTACGCCGAGCTGTCCGACAAGCCCTTCTTCCCGGACCTCATCGAGTTCATCACCCGTTCGCCGCTCGTCGCGATCGTGGCCGAGGGCCCGGCCGACAACACCTGGCACCTGGTCCGCACGATCATGGGCAAGACCAGCGTCGACGACGCCCAGCCCGGCTCGATCCGTGGCGACTTCGCCACCACCACCACCGAGAACCTGGTGCACGGCTCCGACGGTCCCGAGTCGGCGGCCCGCGAGATCGGGCTCTTCTTCCCCGGCCTGGCGTAACAGCCCCAGATGCCCATCGTCGGGGTCGCCCGGCGGCAGGTCGACATCCGGGGACACATCAGCGCTGGTGGGAGGCCGCGACCCTGACAACAGGGCGGCGCACGATAGCCTGTGGTTCAGCCCGATCGGCGGATTGTTGCGATCGGATGACGACCACTAGTCTTTCGCTCTCGTCGTCGAGCTCCCCGCTGCGCCGGAGGCCCTTCCCCCATGACCGAATCCCCGTTCTCGTCGCTCATGGGCCGCGACATGGCGGTCGACCTCGGTACCGCCAACACGCTCGTCTACGTGCGTGGCCGGGGCATCGTGCTCAACGAGCCGTCCGTGGTCGCCATCAGCGTGAAGGACGGCCGCCTCCTGGCGGTCGGCACCGAGGCCAAGCGCATGATCGGCCGCACCCCCGCCTACATCCAGGCGGTCCGCCCGCTCAAGGACGGCGTCATCGCCGACTTCGAGATGTGCGAGAAGATGCTCCGCTACTTCATCCACAAGGTGCACCAGCGCCGCTGGGCCAAGCCCCGCATGGTCATCTGCGTGCCGTCGGGCATCACGGGCGTCGAGCAGCGCGCCGTGCAGGAGGCGGCCGAGTTCGCGGGCGCCCGCAAGCCGGCCCACATCATCGAGGAGCCCATGGCCGCGGCCATCGGCGCCGGCCTCCCGGTGCACGAGCCCACCGGCAACATGATCGTCGACATCGGCGGCGGCACCACCGAGGTGGCCGTGATCTCGCTCGGCGGCATCGTGTCGAGCCAGTCGGTCCGCGTCGGTGGCGATGAGCTGGACGAGGCCATCATCCAGTTCATCAAGAAGGAGTACAGCCTGGCGCTGGGGGAGCGCACCGCCGAAGAGGTGAAGATCGCGCTCGGGTCCGCGTGGCCGCTCCAGGAGGAGCTGCACGCCGAGATCCGCGGTCGCGACCTCGTGACCGGTCTCCCCAAGACCATCGTCACGAGCACGGAGGAGATCCGCGAGGCCATCGAGGAGCCGGTCGCCGCGGTCGTCGACGCAGTGAAGAGCACCCTCGACAAGACGCCGCCGGAGCTCGCTGCCGACATCATGGAGAAGGGCATCATGCTGGCCGGTGGGGGCGCGCTGCTCCACGGCCTCAACGCCCGGCTCCAGCACGAGACGGGCATGCCCATCATCACCGCCCCCAGCCCTCTGCACTGCGTCGCCATCGGCTCGGGTCAGTGGCTGGAGGAGATCGGTGTCAAGGGCGGCGGCATGTTCGGCTCGCAGGGCGACAACTAGCGCGCCTCGTCAGTGTCTCCCTCCCGGCGCGGCAGTCGCCGTCGCTTCACGCTGATCCTCCTGGTTCTCGCGTCACTCACCGTGCTCACGATCGACTTCCGGAACACGGGCCCGGTCGACTCGGCACGGGGTGTGGTCGCGGGTGTGTTCAACCCGGTGCGCTCGAGCGCGTCGTGGGTGTTCCGCCCCGTCGGCAACCTGTGGAACTCGGCGTTCCACTACCAGAAGCTCGAGAACCAGAACCAGAAGCTGCAGCGTGAGGTCGACCGGCTGCGCGGACAGAGCGTGCAGAACGAGGTCGACCAGCGGCAGCTCCAGCAGTTCCTCAAGCTGGCGCGCATCCCGTACCTCCACGGCCTGCCCACCACCGTTGCGCAGGTCACCTCGGGACCGCTCACCAACTTCCAGGACACCATCGAGATCGACAAGGGCGCGGGTGACGGCATCAAGGCCGGCATGGCCGTGGTCACCGACGCCGGCCTGGTCGGACGCATCGCCGACGTCCACGGCGGCACGTCCACCGTGCAGCTCATCACCGACCCCGAGCTGTCGCTCTTCGTCCGCATCCAGCAACGCGGGTCGACCGAGATGGGACCACTGGGACAGGCGCACGGCATGGGCCCCAACCGACCGCTGCGGGTCGACGACGGCATCCTCATCAACCGCCGCGTGAAGGCGGGCGACCCGGTGATCACCAGCGGCATCGGCACCAGCACCTACCCGGGGCAGATCCCGGTGGCGAAGGTGGTGCGCGTGAAGCCCTCGGCCGACCGCACGCAGCAGGTCGTCGACATCCAGCCCTACGTGCAGTTCGACCGGCTGTCCTACGTGAAGGTCATCCTCTGGGAGCCGACGCCGTGATGGTGAAGTACGCCCGCGTGTCGCTGGTCTGCTTCATCGCGCTCGTGGTGCAGGCCTGCATCGCGGGGCAGATCCCCGTCGCCGGCGCCCGGGCCGACGTGGTCCTGCTCGCCGCCATCGCCGCAGGGCTCGCCGCCGGTCCCGAGGCGGGCGCCGGGGTGGGCTTCGGCGCCGGGCTCGTGCTCGACCTCATGGCGTCTGGCCCGGTGGGTCTCTCGTCGCTCGTCTACACGGTGATCGGCTACACGGTCGGGCTGCTGAACGCGGGCGTGCTGCGGTCGAGCAAGCTCATCCCCGTGGCCAGCGCGGCGGCCGCCAGCGTCGCCGGCGTGCTGTTCTACGCCCTCGGCGGGGAGCTGCTCGGACAGCAGTCCCTCCAGAAGGGCAACCTGGGGATCGTGATGCTCGTCGTCGCCGCGGTGAACGCGGTCCTGGTGCTGCCCGCCACGCGCATGATGCGCTGGGCCTTCACCGAGCCGCGACGCGACTACATCAACCCCCGGGGCATCTGGTGAGCACCGAGACCTCCCCCCGGGTGCGCCTCGGCGTCGTCGCCATCGTGTGCATCTCGCTGTTCGCGGCGCTCTTCGCGCGCCTCTGGTACCTGCAGGTGATGAACGCGCCCGCCTACAGCCAGGTGGCGGTGAACCGTTCGACCCGGGTGCTCACCGTCGCTCCGCCCCGAGGGCGGATCCTCGACCGCAACGGCAACGTGCTGGTCGACAACACGCCCACCAAGGTCGTGGCCCTCGACCGCCAGGCGCTCGCCAAGGTGAAGGACGCCGACGCCGTGGTCAGCCGCCTGGCCGGGCTGCTCAACCAGTACCAGCACCCGAAGAAGCCGTTCACGCTGGCGAACATCAAGGAGAAGCTGAACAACAACCGGGTCGGTCCGTACGAGCCGGTGCCGCTCGCCGAAGGCATCGACGACAACCTGCTCGTGTTCCTCACCGAGCACTCGAGCGAGTTCCCGGGCGTCATGGCCGAGACCCAGCTGCTGCGCCAATACCACTACGGCCCGCTCGCGGCGCAGGTGCTCGGCTACGTCGGGCCCATCAGCGACTCCCAGTGGGGCGCCGCCCGGCACTCGAAGGAGCCCTACCAGAAGGACGACCAGGTCGGTCGCGCCGGTGTCGAGCAGAGCTTCGAGAAGTACCTGCGCGGCACACCGGGCAAGAAGGTGGTCGAGGTCGACCCCACCGGTCGCATCGTGCGGACGGTCAGCGTCACCGACCCCGTGCCCGGCG
The DNA here is from genome assembly GCA_017882935.1 of Actinomycetota bacterium. Lineage (GTDB taxonomy): Bacteria > Actinomycetota > Acidimicrobiia > Acidimicrobiales > Iamiaceae > JADGOP01. The sequence continues at coordinate 1,973 of JADGOP010000165.1, read as the reverse complement.
ACGACGTCTACCTCAGCATCAACATCAATGCCCAGGCACTGGCCGAGAAGGCCCTGGCCGACCAGTTGGCGGCGGCCCGGCAGCGTCCGGCCACCCTCGGCTACCCACCGGCACCGGCAGGCGGCACCGTCCTGATGCAGCCGAAGACGGGTCAGGTGCTGGCGCTGGCCTCGAACCCCACCTACGACCCCAAGCTCTTCGTGCCCGCCATCAGCAACGGCGACTGGAAGACGATCAACGACCCGGCCGCGCACTTCCCGGGCCTGAACCGGGTGGTGTCGCAGGTGTACTCGCCGGGCTCCACGTTCAAGCTCGTCACCGCGCTGGCGGGCCTCAAGGCGGGCGTCATCGCCCCGCAGACGCCGGTCGACGATCCGGGGAGCTATCAGCTGATCGGGTGCACCGCGCCCTGCGCGACGTTCCACGACGCGGCCGGCGACCGGACGGGTACCTTCGCCCTGCCAGAGGCCATCTCGGCGTCGAGCGACGTGTACTTCTACAAGGTCGGCGACCAGCTCTGGAACTCCCGCGGCCGGGTCGGCCAGACGCCGATCCAGGACGTCGCTGCGGCTTTCGGCTTCGGGAAGCAGACGGGCATCGAGCTCCCGGGTGAGGCCGCAGGTCGGGTGCCGACCCCCGCCAACCGCAAGAAGCTGCACGACGCCTTGCCGAAGGTGTATCCCACGGCCGACTGGTACTCGGGTGACTCGGTGAACCTCGCCATCGGCCAGGGCGAGCTCGACGTCACGCCGCTGCAGCTCGCCAACGCGTACTCGCAGCTCGTCAACGGCGGCACCCGCTACAAGCCGACGCTGCTCTACAAGGTCACCAAGGCGTTCGAGCCGAAGCAGGTCGTCTACAAGCCGGCTCCCAAGGTGGTGGGCCACATCGACATCCCGCCGGAGTGGCAGGCGGCGATGCTGGCGGGCTTCGACGGGGCCACGAAGCCGGGCGGCACCGCCGCAGGCGTCTTCGACAACATCGACATGACGAAGTTCGACGTGGCCGGCAAGACCGGTACGGCGCAGACCGTCCAGGAGCGCTTCGACAACGCCTGGTTCGTGGGGTACGCGCCGGCGCAGAACCCGCAGTGGGTGGCGTCGACCATCGTCGAGCAGGCCGGCTTCGGTGCCGTGAACGCCGCACCGGTGGTGGCCCAACTGTTCCAGCCGCTGGCCGCCACCGGCACCTTCCCCGCGATCGCCCCGACGATCCCGTGGATCGCGCCCCCCACCGCCACCACGCTCGCGCCGTCGTCCACCACGACGACCACGGTCCCGGGAGGCGTGCCTGCAGGCAGCGTCCCCGACACAACGGTGTTCGGGCAGGGCCCGACCACCACCGCCCAGTCGGGCACCACGGGTGAGACGACGACGTCGGGCCCCAACGCCACCGGCGGGGCGAACTGATGGCCGCGCGCTCCGGCCACCGGCCCATGGCCTCGCTGCGCCGCGACCAGGCGGCGCCGTGGCGGCACATCGACTGGGTGCTGCTCGCCGCGGTCGGGTGCGTGGCCGTGCTCGGTCTGCTCATGGTCTTCAGCGCCACCCGCGGCGCCCGGCCGCCGTACCACTACTCGCTCGCCGCCAAGCAACTGCTGTTCGTCGTGCTCGGCGCCATCGCCGGTGGCGTGGTGGCGCTCGTCGACTACCACCACCTGCGCGACTGGGCCGTGTTCATCTACATCGGTGCCATGCTCATGCTGCTCGCGGTGCTCAGCCCCCTCGGGTCGAACATCAAGGGCCACCAGGGCTGGTTCGACCTGGGCATGTTCCAGCTGCAGCCCTCGGAGCTGGCGAAGGTGGCGGTGATCGTGAGCATCGGCGCGCTCGCGGCACAGTTCCGCGGCGAGCTCGACGTGCGCCGCATCATCGTGCTGCTGGTGGCCGCGGGGATCCCCATCGCGCTGGTGCTGCTCCAGGGCGACCTCGGCACCACCCTCGTCTTCGTCGCCATCGTGCCGACGGTGCTCT
>JADGOP010000164.1 GCA_017882935.1 Actinomycetota bacterium | reverse complement strand
GGGCCGGGGGCCGGCGAGCACGGGGTCGCCTTCACCTACGCCACGCCCGTCACCGACGTGCTGGCCTGGCTGCTCGAGACCATCGACGGTGCGCCCTACCCCGACCTGTTGCACGACGGCATCTGGTCCCACATCGGTGCCGAGCACGACGCCAACGTGTCGCTCGACCCGGCCGGCACCGCCGTTGCGGGAGGGGGCCTGGCGGTGACCACCCGCGACCTGGCGCGGTTCGGCCAGTTCCTCATCGACCAGGCGGCCGGCGGCGACGACGGGCCGGTTCCCGCTGCGGTGATCGAGTCGATGCGCGCCGGCGGTGATCCCGAGGCGTTCCGGCGGGGCCACTACGACTACCTCGGCGGGTACACCTACCGCGACCAGTGGTGGCTGCCGGGCAGCGCCACGCGCCCGTTGTCGGCGTGGGGCATCCACGGTCAGCTGCTGTGGGTCGACCCCGACGCCGACCTGGTGGTGGCCACCCACTCCGGTGGCCCCGAGCCCGACAGCGAGCAGCGCGACGTCGAGCAGGACGCCCTCTGCCGGGCGCTCACCGCCGCCTCCGCCGCCTGGCCCACCACCTGAGGTCTGCCACCCTCCGGTCTCCCCAGTGCGTTCTGGGGACGGATATGCGCGCCATGAGCACATTTCCGTCCCCAGAACGCGGTGGAGGGGTGGGGAGTCAGCCGCGCAGGGCGATCTCGAGGCGGGCCTCGGCCTCGTGGCGCAAGGGGGGCTCGGTGGCGGCCAGCTCGACGGCGCGCTCCAGCACCGCCTCGTCGTAGCGGTGCACCTCGGCGAAGCGGAGCAGGTCGGTGGCGCTGCCGGTCTCGAGCAGCGAGGCCCGCAGCGAGACGTCGATGATGTGGCGCTGGTCGACCGCGAAGGGTGCCTCGCTGTCGGGCAGGAACTGCCCGGCGTAGGCACCGGTCGCGCCCCGGAGGTCGCCGGCGTGGAGCATGCGGCGCAGCTCGAGCACGTCGACCCGGACGGGCAGCGTGAGGCGGTAGGGCCTGGAGTCGATGCCGCCACCGAGCAGGTGCCGCAGGTGCGACAGCTCGGCCTTGACGGTGGTGGGGCTCACCGCCCGGTCGCCGTAGACGAGGTGGCTGAGCTGCTCGAGGCTGGCCGGGCCCTCGATGGCCAGGGCCGCCAGGAGCTCAGCCTGCCGGGGTGACAGGGACAGGGTGCGGCCGCCGATGCTGGCCCGCAGGTGTCCGAGCAGGTGCAGCACCAGCTCGTCGGACCCGCCCGTCTGGTGGCCGGCGTCGGCGGGCAGGTGCTCCTCGACGAGGCGCCCGAGGGCGGCCACCGCCAGCTCCGCCACGGGCGAGGCCGTGTCCCAGCGGCCCGACAGGTCGAGCACCCCGACCCGGCGTCCGTCGGGCGTGGTCACCGGCACCGACCAGCACACCCAGTCCCGCACCGACTCGCACCAGTGCTCGGCCGAGAACACCGTGGCCGGCTCGCCCGTGAGCAGCGCCAGCCCGAGGGCGTTGGTGCCGGCCGACGGCTCGTCCCAGCGCCCGCCGGCCAGGAAGCCGACCCCCTCGGCGAGGTGGCGCATCTGCCTGCCGCCGACGCTCCACAGGATGCGGCCCTCGTCGTCGGTGATGGCGGCGATCATGTCGGCGGCCTCGGCGGCCCGGCCCAGCTGCTCCTCGACGCCGACCCCGCTGCGCCGGATCGGTGAGGCCTCCCACCGGGCCCGCACCTCGTCGGGCTCGCAGTCGACCGGGGCCGCGGCCCGGTGCGTGTCGAGCAGGTCACGGCACCGCTGCCACGACTCGCTGATGGCCGGGTCGGCGGCCACGCCGGAGGCGCGGGCCGACTCGATCGACCGCCTCCGGCTGCGCAGCTCGTCGCTGGCCATCTGACAACTCCTCTGCGGGCCTGGCGCCGGTCCCCTGATCAGCGGGCCAACCCTTTGCCAACCCTACCAAGCGCATCTTCCGATACGACGGGTCGCGCACCGCGCGCCGACCCCCAGAGACAACGAGACAAGGGGAATCGACCATGGCGTTTCCGCAACCGGGGGGCGAGGACAGCCCGATCAGGCTGAAGAGCCGCTACGACAACTACATCGGTGGCGAGTGGGTCCCACCCGCGAACGGGCTCTACTTCGAGAACCCGTCGCCGGTGAACGGCAAGACCTTCTGCGAGGTGGCCCGGAGCACCGCGGCCGACGTCGAGCTGGCGCTCGACGCCGCGCACGCGGCCAAGGACGCGTGGGCCCGCACCAGCACCACCGAGCGTTCGGGCATCCTGCTGAAGATCGCGCAGGTCATCGAAGACAACCTCGAGGAGCTGGCCGTCGTCGAGTGCTGGGAGAACGGCAAGGCGGTGCGCGAGACGCTCGCGGCCGACCTCCCCCTGGCCGTCGACCACTTCCGCTACTTCGCGGGGGTGCTCCGGGCCGACGAGGGGTCGATCTCGCAGATCGACGACACCACCGTCGCCTACCACTTCAAGGAGCCGCTGGGGGTCGTCGCGCAGATCATCCCCTGGAACTTCCCGATCCTCATGGCGACGTGGAAGCTGGCGCCGGCACTGGCCGCAGGCAACTGCGTGGTGCTCAAGCCGGCCGAGCAGACCCCCATGTCGATCCTCCACGTCATCGAGAAGATCGGCGACCTGCTCCCGCCCGGCGTGCTCAACGTGGTGAACGGCTTCGGCGTCGAGGCCGGCAAGCCGCTCGCGTCGAGCCCGCGGGTGGCGAAGGTGGCGTTCACCGGCGAGACCACCACCGGCCGGCTGATCATGCAGTACGCGTCGGAGAACCTGAACCCGGTCACGTTGGAGCTCGGCGGCAAGTCGCCGAACATCTTCCTGGCCGACGTCATGGACGCCGACGACGCCTACTTCGACAAGGCGCTCGAAGGCTTCACCATGTTCGCCCTCAACCAGGGTGAGGTCTGCACCTGCCCGTCGCGGGCCCTCATCCAGGAGTCGATCTACGACGCCTTCATGGAGCGGGCCATCGAGCGCGTCGAGGCCATCACGGTCGGCGACCCCCTCGACCTCGACACCATGATCGGCGCCCAGGCCAGCAACGACCAGCTCGAGAAGATCCTCAGCTACCTGGAGATCGGCCGTGCCGAGGGCGCCGAGGTCCTCACCGGCGGCCACCAGCGCGAGGTGCCCGGCCACGAGGGCGGCTACTACGTGGAGCCCACCATCTTCAAGGGCGACAACAGCATGCGGATCTTCCAGGAGGAGATCTTCGGTCCCGTCCTGGCCGTCACCACGTTCACCGACGAGGCCGACGCGCTGCGCCTCGCCAACGACACCCTCTACGGGCTCGGTGCCGGCCTGTGGACCCGTGACATGAGTGCGGCGTACCGCCTGGGCCGGGGCATCCAGGCCGGCCGGGTCTGGACGAACTGCTACCACCTCTACCCCGCGCACGCGGCCTTCGGTGGCTACAAGTCGTCGGGCATCGGACGCGAGAACCACAAGATGATGCTCGACCACTACCAGCAGACGAAGAACCTGCTCGTCAGCTACAGCCCCGACAAGCTGGGGTTCTTCTGACGATGCCGACCGCCCGGGTCGAGGCCACCGACGAGGCGCTCGAGCTCATCGACCGGCTGGTGGAAGGGCACGGCAAGTTGCTCTTCCACCAGTCCGGCGGTTGCTGCGACGGCAGCAGCCCGATGTGCTTCCCCCTCGGCGAGTTCCGCATCGGCAGCTCCGACGTGCTCCTCGGCGAGGTCGGCGGCGCGCCCTTCTACATGAGCGGGCCGCAGTTCGAGTACTGGAAGCACACCCACCTCACGCTCGACGTCGTGCCGGGCCGCGGCGCGGGCTTCTCGCTCGAGGCCCCCGAGGGGGTCCGCTTCCTCATCCGGTCGCGGCTCTTCACCGACGAGGAGTCCGCCGCGCTGAGCCCGGTGACCACCGGCTCCCCCGCCGAGCTCACCTGATCCGCCGGGGCGCCGGGATCCCCTCCTCCCGGCGTCCCGGCTGCTCCCGCGGGTCCGGGCCACGCGCGGCATGATGGCCCGATGACGGCCTACCCCTTCCACGACACCACCGACTTCGAGGACGCCGACCGCGGCCTGATCGGGTCCCTGGTGCCCGGGGTCGTGAAGGCGGCCGACGGGCGCGTCATCTGGGACAACGACGCCTACGGCTTCCTCGACGGCGACTGCCCCGACACGGCCAACCCCAGCCTCTGGCGTCAGAGCCAGCTGTGCGCCAAGCAGGGGCTCTACGAGGTCACCGATGGCATCTACCAGGTGCGTGGCCTCGACCTGTCGAACATGACGCTGGTCGAGAGCGACAACGGCGTCATCGTCATCGACCCGCTCATCTCCAAGGAGACCGCGGCCGCCGCGCTGGCGCTCTACCGGGAGCACCGCGGCGACCGGCAGGTCATGGCCGTCATCTACACCCACGCCCACATCGACCACTTCGGCGGGGTGCACGGCGTCTACCGCGAGGGCATCCCGATCGTCGCCGGACACGGCTTCATGGACTCGGCCGTCTCCGAGAACGTCTACGCCGGCGGCGCCATGAGCCGGCGGGCCGAGTTCATGTACGGCGCCAAGCTGCCGAAGGGCCCGGCCGGCCAGATCGGTGCCGGGCTCGGCCAGACCACCTCGGCCGGCACCGTCGGGGTGATCCCTCCCACGCTGGAGATCACCCACACCGGCCAGGAGGAGACGCTCGACGGTGTGCTCATCCGCTTCCAGATGACGCCCGGCACCGAGTGCCCGGTGGAGATGAACTTCCTGTTCCCCGAGCGCCGCGCCCTCTGCATGGCCGAGAACACCACGCACAACCTCCACAACCTCATCACCCTGCGCGGCGCCCTCGTGCGCGACGCGCGGATCTGGTCGCGCTACATCAACGAGGCCATCGACCTCTTCGCCGACGATGCCGACGTGGCGTTCGCGTCGCACCACTGGCCGACCTGGGGTCGCGACCGCATCGTCACCTACCTCTCCCAGCAGCGCGACCTCTACGCCTACCTCCACGACCAGACGCTGCGCCTCCTCAACCAGGGCCACACCGGTCCCGAGATCGCCGAGATGATGGAGATGCCGCCCGCGCTCGAGGCGGCGTGGCACACCCACGGCTACTACGGCTCGGTCAGCCACAACGTGAAGGCCATCTACCAGCGCTACCTCGGCTGGTTCGACGGCAACCCCGCCCACCTGTGGCAGCACCCGCCCGAGGCCACCGCCACGCGCTACGTCGCGGCCTTCGGCGGCGCCGACGTGGTCGTCGCCAAGGCCCAGGGCTTCATCGACGACGGCGACCTGCGCTTCGCGGCCGAGCTGCTCAACCACGTGGTGTTCGCCGACGAGTCGAACACCACGGCCCGCGAGCTCCTCGCCGGGGTCTACGAGTCCCTCGGGCAGGGCGCCGAGAACGGCACGTGGCGCAACTTCTACCTGCAGGGCGCCACGGAGCTGCGCGAGGGCGTCTCCGGGATCGTGATCAGCACCGCGGGTGGCGCCGACATGGCGATGGCGCTGACCATCGACCAGCTCTTCGACTCGGTCGCCATCCGCATCAACGGGCCGCGGGCGTGGGACGAGCACCTCACCATCGACTGGGTCTTCACCGACGTCGGCCACACCTACCGCCTCGAGCTGACCAACGGGGTGCTCATCCAGCACCTCGACCCGGCCGACGGCACCACCGACCTCACGGTCACCCTCACCAAGCCACAGCTCATCGGCCTGCTGGCCGGTGGGAGCGGGCTCGACGGGATCGCGACCGACGGCGACCTCGGCGTCGTCCAACGGCTCCTCGCCGTGATCGAGGCACCCCACCCGAGCTTCGCCATCGTCACCCCGTAGCCGGGACCGGGGCCGTTGGTCGTTGGCTGCCCCAAAGAGTGCCCTGACCAGCACAGTTGGACGGAGCGGAGCACTAGGCTCCGCAGCGCGGCAACCCCGGTCACGGGCCGACGCGACCAGGACCTGGTCCGGG
>JADGOP010000163.1 GCA_017882935.1 Actinomycetota bacterium | reverse complement strand
TACTGGCCGCCGGGACCGAAGGGGCGGGCGGCGCCGAACACCCGGGCGGTCGCGCCGACGGCACGGGCGGCGAGTGCGGTCTGGTCGAGGCGCCACGACCGGCCGACGTGGTGGTCGACCTCCTGCAGCCCCACGATGTCGGCGTCGCAGAGGGCGACCCCGGCGCGCAGGCGCCAGGGGAGGCAGGGCCAGCGCTCGCCGACGCGGCCGTGGCGGATGTTGAACGTGGCCACGCGGAGGTCTCGGCTCGCCATGGCTCCTGACTAGCAGCCCACCGGCGCCGGAGCGGGGCCGAGGGTCCCCGCGGCGCCGCCCCCCGTATCATCCGGTGGTGACTGCGGCGACGGTGTCTGGTGCGCGTGCGGACGCGCCCTCCGGTCGACGCCTCGGCCAGCGGTGGTGGGTGCTCGTCGCGTCTCTCGTGCTGCTGTCGCTGGTGCTGCGGGTGCCCGGCTACGTCCACCAGATCTTCGATCCCGACGAAGCCGCCATCGCGGTGCAGGGCATGGGCCTCGTCGAGGGCGGTCACCTCTACACCGACGTGATCGATCGCAAGCCGCCGCTGGCGCCGTGGCTCTACGCGGAGTCGTTCCGCCTGACGCACTCGCGCGACCTCCGGCCGATGCGGTTGGTCCTCGCCCTCGCGCTGGCGGCCGCGGCGGTGCTGCTCGCGTGGGACCTCTGGCGCCGCGCCGGTCCGCGTGCCGCGTGGTGGGGCTCGACGCTGTTCCTGCTCGGCATGACGGCCATGGCACCGCAGGACGCGCAGTCGGCGAACTTCTCACCGCTTGCGATCCTGCCGGGCGTCGCCGCCATCGTCCTGGCGCGACGCGGCTCGCTGCGCAGCGCCATCGGTGCCGGGGTGTGCGTGGGCCTCGCCACGCTCACGCGCCAGAGCTGGGCCATCGGCGTGGTGCCGGCGTGCCTCGCGGTGTGGTGGACCGCCGACAACCGGCGCGAGGGCGTCGACCCGCCGCCCCGCGCCGACGGCGAGCGCTTCGACCGCTGGGTGCTGCGCACCGTCCGCGGGGCGGGTGCCCCACCGGCCATCCGCAGCGCTGCGGTCTTCGTCGCGGCGCTCCTCACCGTCGCGGCGGTCGGGCTCACGCTGCCGCTCGGCCTGTTCGTGCGGTGGGTCTTCACCGGGAACGGGTCGCTGCTGTTCGGCCTGAGCGAGTCCCGCGGGGTGGCCGGGCGGGCGCTCGGTAGCCTGGCCCTGTTCGTGGTGGGCCACCTCGTGCTGTGCGTGCTCCTCGCCCGACGTCGCTGGGACCGCGCCGACCTCGACCTGTGGTGCTGGCTGGCCGTGGGGCTGCTGTCGGTCGTGGCCGGGCTCCGGTTCTTCGGGCACTACTGGGTGCAGGTGCTGCCCCCGCTGTGCCTGCTCGCGGCGCCGGCGATCGGCGGGTTCAGTGCCCGGTGGCGCGCGTGGCTGGCGGGGGTGGCCGGGCTCACCGCGGTCGTGTTCTTCGGGCTCTCGCTGGTGCCCGGGCGGGTGCACCACTTCCCCAGCACCACCGCGGCGGCGCGCATCATCGACGCCAACACCGTGCCCCACGATCGCGTGGCGATCTGGGGCTCGTTCCCCGAGCTGTACTGGGCCAGCGATCGGCTCCCCGCGGGTGGCCTGATCCTCACCGACTTCGTGGTGGGGAAGTCGGCTGGTCGCATCGAGGGGCCCCGGACCATCCGCGACGCCGCGCCCGACATCATCCACGACTACGTCGGCCAGCTCGAGGCCAACCCGCCCCGCATCTTCGTCGACACCTCGGCGGCCGGCCTGCGGGGCTACGGGCGCTACCCGGTGTCGGTGCTGCCTGCGCTCGAGCACCTGCTGAAGACCCGCTACAAGCCGATCGCGGTCGTCGACCACATGGTCATCTACCGCTACGTCGGGAGCCCGGACCGACCGTGACCCCGCGGGCTCCCGACACCCCCGCGGCCCGCACCGCCGCGCTCCTCGCCATCGAGGACGAGGTGGTGCACTGCCGTGCCTGCCCGCGCCTGGTGGCGTGGCGTGAGCAGGTCGCCACCGAGAAGCGCGCGGCGTACCGCGACGAGACCTACTGGGGCCGGCCGGTGCCCGGGTTCGGCGACCCCGATGCCCACCTCGTCGTCGTCGGCCTGGCGCCCGCGGCGCACGGTGCCAACCGCACCGGCCGGATGTTCACGGGTGACCGCTCGGGCGACTTCCTGTACGCCGCGCTCCACCGCCAGGGCTACGCCAACCAGCCCGACAGCCGGGCGCGCGACGACGGGCTGGAGCTGGGCGGGGCGTGGATCACCGCTCCGGTCCGTTGCGCGCCGCCGGCCAACAGGCCCACGCCGCAGGAGCGTGACCGCTGCCAGGGCTACCTCGAGCGCGAGCTGGAGGTGCTGCCGTGGCGAGTGGCCGTGGTGCTCGGTCAGTTCGGCCTCCACGCCCTGGCCGGGGTACTCGGCGTCACGCCACGGCCACGCTTCGGGCACGGCGTGGAGGTCGCGCTTCCTGACGGGCGGGTGCTGCTCTGCTCGTACCACGTGAGCCAGCAGAACACCTTCACAGGCCGCCTCACCCCCGAGATGTTCGACGAGGTGCTGGTCCGGGCCCGCGAGCTGGGAGAAGGCCGCGCGACCCCGCGGGTCGCAGCCTCCTGAGCTGCGTGTTCGCAGGCCGATCGGCGCGAGGTGCCTCGCCCTGCATGGGCGGATCGGCCCAATCCGACCCTGATTTTTGACTGCGCATGGAAAATGAGTCGAACGACTCAAGACAGTTTTAGTGACACAATCCATGATGGGGTCGTTCTCCCGTGGAGGGAATTCGATGAGGGAGGGGAGCCTTCATCGGGCGACAGACCGGAGGCGCCGACCTGGTCGGCGCCTCCGGCGCGTCCGGGCTCGGATGCCGCCGAGCGGGTTCGGAGGCCGCGTGCAGCGGGCACTACCGTGGCGCCGATGCCCGCACGCCCCTGCTCTCCTCAGACAAGCCCGCGACCCGCTTCTCGCCGGCGCCCGGCCGCCTGGGCCGCCCTGGGCGTGGCCGCGCTGCTGCTCGTCGGCTGCGGTCAGCAGAAGGACCCCACCTCCTACACCGCAGGGGTGAAGGACAACTTCGTGCGTGGCTGCGAGCGTGGCGTCAAGGCCAACCCCACCTCGGCCGAGCTGTCGGCCAGCAACAAGGTCTGCCAGTGCGTCATCGGCAAGATCACCCGCAGCCCGAGCGCCGGTGGCGTGCCCTACAAGGACTTCGCCAACGCCGAGTCGAAGATCCGCACCAACCCGCAGCTCTACACCATCGACAAGGAGCTCCCGCAGTCGCTCGTGTTCCTCAACGAGTGCGAGGGCAAGCCGAGCACCAGCACCACGGTGCAGGTGGGGCCCGTGGCTCCCACCACCACCGTCAGGGCCTCGGCCACCACCGTCGCGCCCAACACGCCCGGGGCCGGCAGCACCACCACCTCGAACTGACCGCGTTCCCGCGCCGCCCACCGGGCGACCGCGGGGTCAGCGCACGGTGGGGTTCGGCAGCAGGCCCGGCTGCTCCTGGGCGAACTCGGGCCAGCGCTTGCGGCTCTTCACGGCGAGCTTGTGCATGAGGGCGACCGCGCCCGGGTCGTCGTCGCCGGGACGGGTCTCGATCGAGCCGTCGGCGACCATGCCCTCGATGATCTCGCGCCCGATGTCGGTGCGGACGATGGTGAGGGTCCAGTCGTTGAAGGCGCCGATGCCACCGGTGGAGATGTCGGCGTGCTCGGCCGCGAAGTCGGGGCACATCTTGCAGCCCTCGCGCGTCCAGGCGTGGCACTCCTTCAGCGGCACCTCGTGGTAGCTGCCGTCGCGCATCCAGATCTGGAACACGCCCTTGATGTTCATCTTCACCATGTCGGCGCGGGCCAGGCCGTACTTGGCCTCGAACAGCTCGGGGAAGATGGCGTCGTCGAAGGTCTTCGAGCAGAGCAGGCCGATGTTGAGCGCGAAGCGGCGCCCGACCTTGCCCACCTTGCGGGCCTTCATGACCGGCGGTGACGAGCTCTGACAGCTCATGCCCACCAGGGCGATGCGCTCGGCGCCACCTTCGATGGCCTCGTCGTAGGCCAGCGTGTTGGCGGAGTAGGTGTAGCGGCTGCCGGACCCGGCGAGGATCTCGTCGCGGGTGCGGGCCACGCCGGGGCGGGTCTTCCAGGTGGAGCCGTCGCCCTCGAGGTAGGACACGAGCGCGGCGTCGATGAGGTCGTGCTCGATGGCCCAGATGAGGATGGCGCCGACGAGGCCTCCGTCCTGGCCCTGCTGGTGCACCGCGGGGTCGGCGGCGCGGGCCAGCAGGATGTCCTTGCTCACACCCGCGGCCTCGTCGGGCTCACGCAGGCGGCCGAACAGCTGCTCGTCGGCCTGGGGCTCCCAGAGCCGGAACCGGGGGCACGCCCGGGTGCACGAGGTGCAGCCCTTCTGGCCGTGGCCGCAGTCGTCGAGCCCCAGCTCCTCCTCGAGGTGGAAGGGCTTGTAGCCACCGGACTCGTGGGTGTAGCCGAGCACGTCGTGGGGGCACGCGATGACGCACCCGGCGCACCCGGTGCAGAGCCCGGTGGTGACGACCTCGTCGTAGAGCTCCTTCCACTGGAAGCTCCACCGCTCGCGGACAGGCTTGGCAGCTGGCTCGGTGACCGACATGCTGCGAACCTTAGGTCGTGCGCCGGCGCCTGCCGGGACCCGGCGTGGCGGCCCGCTCACCAGGGTCGAGGCGGGCTGTTCGCGGCGTCACCCACGACGACTGGCCGCACCTTGACTCGCGGGTCAAGAATGGGCGCATGGATCTGAACTACCCCGAAGAGGCCGAGTCGTTCCGCAAGGAGATCCGTGCCTGGCTCGAGGACAACCTGCCCGAGGGGTGGTTCGACGAGGGCTTCGAGATGACGCCCGATGCGCGCACGTCGTTCAACGACGCCTGGCCGCAGAAGCTCTTCGACGGCGGCTGGATCTGCGCCTCGTGGCCCACCGAGTACGGCGGCAAGGGCCTGTCGATCCTCGAGAACGTGGTCCTCAACGAGGAGTTCGCCCGGGCCAAGGCGCCCATGCGGGCCGACTTCTTCGGCGACACGCTCGTCGGCCCCACCATCCTCCAGTGGGGCACAGAGGAGCAGAAGAAGTTCTTCCTGCCCAAGATCCTCAAGGGTCAGATCGCCTGGTGCCAGGGCTTCTCCGAGCCCGAGGCCGGCTCCGACCTGGCGTCGCTCAAGACGAAGGCCGATCTCGACGGCGAAGAGTGGGTCATCACCGGGCAGAAGGTGTGGACCACCCAGGCGCAGTACGCCGACTACTGCTTCGTGCTCGCCCGCACCGACCCCTCCGCCTCGAAGCACAAGGGCATCTCCTACCTGCTCGTGCCCATGAAGCAGGACGGTGTCGAGGTGCGGCCCATCGTCCAGCCCGACGGCTCGGCCGAGTTCAACGAGGTCTTCTTCACCGAGGCGCGCTGCCCCAAGGACGCCGTCGTGGGCGGCGTCAACAACGGGTGGAAGGTGGCCATGACCACGCTCGGGTTCGAGCGCGGCTCGTCGGCCACCACCGGCTACCGCCGCTTCGAGCGCGAGCTCGACACCATCGTCGAGAAGGCCCGCGCCAACGGCCGCATCCAGGACCCGCTCATCCGCCAGCGGTTGATGCGGCAGTGGTCCGACATCCAGATCATGCGGATCAACGGCCTGCGCACCCTCACCGCGGCGCTGCACGACCGCAAGGACCTCGGCATCGCCACGCTCGGGGCCACCAACAAGATGTTCTGGTCCGAGACGCACCGCACGACCATGGAGCTGGCCATCGACATCCTCGGGATGGAGGGGCAGATCCTCACCGGCAAGCCCGGCGAGGAGTTCGTGCCGGGCATGGGCAAGCGCGACGCCGCCCGCGACTACCCGGTCTCGCCGCTGCAGGCCGCCTTCTTCTTCTCCCGCTCCGAGACCATCTGGGG
>JADGOP010000162.1 GCA_017882935.1 Actinomycetota bacterium | reverse complement strand
AGCGCCTCATCGACACGCCGGCCAACGGCACCGCCGCCACCTACACGCCCACCACCGCGGGTCGCCTGTTCTTCAACCGGGCGCTCCCCGTGGGCTACGAGTTCATCAACAAGCGCATCGACAAGCGCGTGATGGGCTCGATCGTCGACGACTTCGCCAACAACCACCACAAGGCCGTCGTCGCCGAGAGCCTCGACCAGATCAAGAACCTCTGCTTCCGCTACGCGGCGCAGTCCGGGCTCACGATCTCCATCGACGACGTCCGCACGCCCGACTCCAAGGCCGGGATCCTCTCGGCCAGTGGTGAGCAGGCCGCGAAGGTCGACAGCCAGTTCCGCCGGGGCATCATCACCGACGGTGAGCGGCGCCAGAAGGAGGTCGAGATCTGGACCACGGCCACCGACGACATCCGTGAGGAGATGGAGCTCACCCTCAAGGCCAAGAAGTTCAACCCCATCGACATGATGGTCGGCTCGGGTGCCCGAGGGAACATGATGCAGGTCCGCCAGATCGCGGGCATGCGTGGCCTCGTGGCCAACCCCCGCGGCGACATGATCCCCCACCCGATCAAGTCGAACTTCCGTGAGGGCCTCGAGATGCTCGAGTACTTCATCTCGACCCCCGGCGCCCGCAAGGGGCTCGTCGACACCGCCCTGCGCACCGCCGACTCCGGCTACCTCACCCGCCGCCTGGTCGACGTGGCCCAGGAGCTCATCATCCGTGAGCCCGACTGCCACCGCGAGGGCGACCCCGTCCGTGGCATCTGGCTCGAGGACGTCGCTCCCGACGAGCCCGGCAAGCGCACCTACCTCGACACCCGGCTGTTCGGCCGCCGGCTCGTCGTCGACGTGAAGCTCGCCGACGGCACCGTCATCCCCGCCGGCACGCAGATCACCGAGAAGGAGCAGGACGCGCTCCGCGACGACCCCACGGTCAACCGGGTCCGGGTCCGTTCCCCGCTCACCTGCCAGGCCGACTTCGGCGTCTGCGCCGCCTGCTACGGCCGTTCGCTGGCCACCGGTCGCACCATCGAGATGGGCGAGGCCGTCGGCGTCATCGCGGCCCAGTCCATCGGTGAGCCCGGCACCCAGCTGACCATGCGCACCTTCCACACCGGTGGTGTGGCGGGCGGCAGCGACATCGCCGGTGGTCTGCCCCGCGTCGTGGAGCTCTTCGAGGCCCGCAGCCCCAAGGGGAAGGCCACCCTCACCCGCTCGTCGGGTGTGGTGCGCATCGCCGAGGACGAGGGCAAGGGCCGCACCGTGGTCGTCGTCGCCGACGACGGCAGCGAAGAGGCCTACCCCATGCCCCTCGTCATCAAGCTCGAGGTCACCGACGGCCAGGAGGTCACCGCAGGTGACCCGCTCGTCGACGGTCCCCGCGACCCCAAGGAGCTGCTCGAGATCAAGGGCGTGCGCGAGACGCAGAGCTACCTGGTCGAGCAGGTGCAGCACGTGTACCGCGACCAGGGCGTGTCGATCCACGACAAGCACATCGAGCTCATCGTCCGCCAGATGACCCGCCGCGTGGCGGTGTCGGAGCCGGGCGACTCGGAGTTCCTGCCCGGCCAGCGCGTCGACCAGAAGGTCTTCGCCGACGCCAACCGGCAGCTGCTCGAAGAGGGCCGCGCGCCGGCCGAGGGCCGTCCGGAGCTCATGGGCATCACCAAGGCCTCGCTGGCGACCGACTCCTGGTTGTCGGCAGCCTCGTTCCAGGAGACCACCCGGGTTCTCACCGAAGCCGCCATCGAGTCGAAGAGCGACTCGCTGCTCGGCCTCAAGGAGAACATCATCATCGGCAAGCTGATCCCGGCGGGCACGGGCATGCTCGAGTACCGCCAGATCGGCACCCGGGCCCCCGACTACCAGCCGATGGCGTACTTCTCGTCCGACGCCGGCGACGACGACGAGCCCTACGAAGGTGGGCTCGCCGTGGCGGCCCCGCCGGTCGAGGTCGACCCCTCGGAGTGGTTGGCCAAGCTCGAGCCGGCCGACCCCACCGAGCCGGCCGTCTGAGCCTGCTTCCCGAACCGGCGTGGTCGCCTCGACCACGCCGGTTCAGGCAGGCGCGCCCTCGATCGACTGCGCTGCGCGGCCGACCTCGACCGGACGCGTGAAGCGACCACCGAGAGCGGCCACGAGCAGCACCACCAGCAGCGCCGACGACGCGTCGGTGAGGAACAGGTGGCGGCCGACCTCGTAGGAGCCCTCGCCGAGCGCGCGGCGGCGAAGGTGGTCACGGCGATGGCGGTGGTGAGCAGCAGGCCACCGCGCCCGGTCCCGGAAGTCGCCGGGCGCGTGAGCCTGTGCGATGCCGACGTGGCAGACCAGCCGGGTGTAGTCGCCGTTGTCGGCGAGCCCCACCGGGCTCGGGAGGAACAGCTGGACGAGCGCGACCACGCTCGTGGCGACGCCCGCCAGGACCGCGACCGCATCGATCCGCGCGCGTTGGGTCGCCATGCGGCCACAATGGCGTACCCGCCTCGGGACCCCGGCGACCGGGCGGCGCTACGCGCGCGAGCCCTCGCAGGTCACGGCCCCGCCTCAGCTTGCCCGGGTTCGGAGCACCCCCCTAAGATCGTTCCTCGGCCCGCGTCCATGCGCGCCCGGCCACCCGTCGCAGATCCGTGTTTCGAAAGGTCCTCCGTGCCCACCATTCAGCAGCTGGTCCGAAAGGGCCGAGCCGACAAGCCGAGCAAGGGCAAGACCCCGGCTCTGAAGGGCGCGCCACAGCGCCGCGGCGTGTGCACCCGCGTGTACACGAACACCCCCAAGAAGCCGAACTCCGCGCTCCGCAAGGTGGCTCGTGTGCGCCTGTCGAGCGGGGTCGAGGTCACGGCCTACATCCCCGGCGTCGGCCACAACCTGCAGGAGCACTCCATCGTGCTCGTGCGTGGCGGCCGTGTGAAGGACCTCCCCGGTGTCCGCTACAAGATCATCCGCGGCACGCTCGACACCTCGGGCGTGAAGGACCGCAAGCAGGCCCGCAGCCGCTACGGCGCGAAGAAGGAAAGCTGACATGCCTCGCAAAGGTCCCGCACCCCGCCGTGAGCTGATGCCCGACCCGATCTACCGGTCGGTCCTCGTCACCCAGGTCGTCAACAAGGTGCTGCTGCACGGCAAGCGCTCCGTGTCCGAGAAGATCGTCTACGACGCGCTCACCATCGTCGAGCAGAAGACGGGCGCCGAGCCGCTGGCCACGCTCAAGCGGGCCATGGACAACGTGCGCCCCACCCTCGAGGTCAAGAGCCGCCGCGTCGGTGGCGCCACCTACCAGGTCCCCGTCGAGGTGCGCCCCCGCCGTGCCAACACCCTCGCCATCCGCTGGGTCGTCGGCTACTCGCGCCAGCGCCGGGAGAAGACCATGGCCGAGCGCCTCGCCAACGAGCTGCTCGACGCATCGAACAGCGTGGGCGCCTCCGTGAAGCGCAAGGAAGACGTCCACAAGATGGCCGAGTCCAACAAGGCCTTCGCTCACTACCGCTGGTAAGCCCCCCTGGTCCGGGGCTGCCGCCCCGGGGCGGCGCTTCGCACCATCCGGGTCTCCGCTCCCATCCCAGGGGAACGGTCGTCTTCGGACGGTCGGTCCCAACTCTGTCCGACCGAGAAGATTGAACCATGGCTGAGAACATCCCCCTCGAGCGCTACCGGAACATCGGCATCATGGCGCACATCGACGCGGGCAAGACCACCACCACCGAGCGCATCCTCTACTACACCGGCAAGACCTACAAGATCGGTGAGGTGCACGAAGGTGCCGCGGTGATGGACCACATGGTCCAGGAGCAGGAGCGCGGCATCACCATCACGTCGGCCGCCACCACCACGTTCTGGCGCGACCACCGCATCAACATCATCGACACGCCCGGCCACGTCGACTTCACCGTCGAGGTCGAGCGCTCGCTGCGCGTGCTCGACGGTGCCGTGGCGGTGTTCGACGGCGTCGCCGGCGTCGAGCCCCAGACCGAGACGGTGTGGCGCCAGGCCAACCGCTACAACGTGCCCCGGCTGTGCTTCATCAACAAGATGGACCGCCTGGGCGCCGACTTCTACAAGGCGCACGAGTCCATCAAGGACCGCCTCGGTGCCAACACCGTCGTGCTGCAGATCCCGATCGGGGCCGAGGGCAACTACGCCGGGCTCGTCGACATCGTGGAGATGAAGGCGCTGGTCTGGCACGACGAGGAGCTCGGGGCCAAGTTCGACGTCGTCGAGATCCCCGACGACCTCAAGGCCGAGGCCGAGCAGTACCACTCCGACCTGATCGACAACGTCTCCCAGTACGACGAGAACATCCTCGAGAAGTTCATCGGCGAGGAGGAGATCACGGTCGCCGACCTCAAGGCCGCGATCCGTAAGGCCACCATCGAGGACGGCCTGGTGCCGGTGCTCAACGGCTCCGCCTTCAAGAACAAGGGCGTGCAGCCCCTGCTCGACGCCGTCGTCGACTACCTGCCGTCGCCCAGCGAGCTCCCGCCTGTCGAGGGCCTCAGCACGCGCGGCAACGAGACGCTCTTCCGCAAGCCCAGCCCCAACGAGCCCTTCGCGGCCCTGGCCTTCAAGATCGTGGCCGACCCGCACGGCAAGCTCACCTACTTCCGCGTCTACTCGGGCACGCTCGAGAAGGGCAGCCAGGTCATGAACGCGCGCACCGAGTCCAAGGAGCGCGTCGGTCGCCTCCTGCTCATGCACGCCAACAACCGGGAGGACCTCGACGTGGTGCAGGCCGGCGACATCGTCGCTGGCATCGGCCTCAAGGGCACCCGCACCGGCGACACGCTGTGCGACCCCTCCCACCCGATCGTCCTCGAGCAGCTCGAGTTCCCCGAGCCCGTGATCCACGTGGCCGTCGAGCCCAAGACCAAGAACGACCAGGACAAACTCGGCAAGGCGCTCTACTCGCTGTCCGAGGAAGACCCCACCTTCCAGGTGCGCACCGACGAGGAGACCGGCCAGACCGTCATCTCGGGCATGGGCGAGCTGCACCTCGAGGTGCTCGTCGACCGCATGCTGCGCGAGTTCGGCGTCGACGCCACGGTGGGCAAGCCGCAGGTCGCCTACCGCGAGACCATCACCGGCACCGTCGTGAAGCACGTTTACCGCCACGTCAAGCAGACCGGTGGTTCGGGCCAGTTCGCCCACGTCGTGATCGACCTCGAGCCCACCGGTCCCGGTGGCGGCTACGAGTTCGTCGACAAGATCAGCGGCGGCAAGATCCCGAAGGAGTACATCCCCTCGGTCGACCAGGGCATCCAGGCCTCGCTCGTGTCGGGCGTGCTCGCCGGCTACCCCATGGTCGACATCCGGGCGTCGCTGGTCGACGGCTCCTACCACGACGTCGACTCCTCGGAGATGGCGTTCAAGGTGGCCGGGTCGATGGCCTTCAAGGAGGCCGCCCGCAAGGCCAAGCCCGTCATCCTCGAGCCGATCATGGCCGTCGAGGTCGTCACGCCCGAGGACTACATGGGCGACGTCATCGGCGACCTCTCCTCCCGCCGCGGCAAGGTCGGCGGCATGGAGCAGCGTGGCAGCAGCCAGGTGATCCGGGCCCAGGTGCCCCTGTCGGAGATGTTCGGTTACGCTACCGACCTCCGATCGCGCACCCAGGGCCGTGCCAACTACACGATGCAGTTCGAGTCGTACCAGCAGACCCCTCAGTCGATCCAGGAAGAGATCGTCGCCCGCGTCCGTGGCGAGTAGCTCCTTCCCTCCCCCCACGCACGCACCACCGGATTCAGCACCCCAGAAAGGTTCCAGGACCAGTCATGGCCAAGGAAAAGTTCGTTCGGAACAAGCCGCACCTGAACATCGGCACGATGGGTCACATCGACCACGGGAAGACGACGTTGACGGCGGCGATCACCAAGGTGCTGCATGATGCCGATCCGGAGTCGGCGTACACGCCGTTCGACATGATCGACAAGGCGCCTGAAGAGCGTCAGCGGG
>JADGOP010000161.1 GCA_017882935.1 Actinomycetota bacterium | reverse complement strand
CAGCCACGGCGCGAAGCCCGCCCCGAAGACCACCAGGAAGATCCAGACCACCGAGAACCAGAAGCCGAACCCCAGCTTCTTGCGCTTCTTCTTCTTCTTCGCCGGGGCCGTGCCGTCGGTGGCGAGCTCCGCGTTGACCTCGGGGTCCGGGGCCGAGAGCACCCCGGCCGACGCCACCATGACCCGGTCGGTCTCGACGGGAAGAGGCTCAGGCATGCCGGATCCTGGGGTCGAGGAGCGAGTAGATGATGTCGACGAGCACGTTGATGATCACGAACACCGCGGTGATGAGCAGCACGACCGCCTGGATCACCGGGAAGTTGCGGGCCTCGATGGCGGCGATGAGCAGGTAGCCGAGCCCGTTCACCACGAACATCGACTCGATGATGACCGTGCCGCCGATGAGGGCGCCGAGGTTGATGCCGGCCACGGTCAGCAGCGAGAACGACGACGGCCGCAGGGCGTGGCGGAACAGCACCTGCATGGGTGGCAGGCCCTTGGCCCGTGCCATGAGGATGAAGTCCTCCTGGAGGGTGGCGATCATGTCGCTGCGCAGCAGCCGGGCGAACACCGCGATGGTGCCGGCCGCCAGCGCGATGACGGGGATGATGATCGACTTGACGTTCTTGACGGGGTCCTGGCTCCACGGTGTGTAGAGCAATGGCAGCCAGCCGAGTGCCACCACGAAGAACAGCACCAGGAAGATCGCCAGCACGAAGTTGGGGATGGCGAGCGCGAGGAACGAGAACCCGGTGGCGACCTTGTCGCCCAGCTTGTTCTCTCGGTAGGCGCTGTAGACGCCGAGCGGGATGGCGAACAGCAGCGCCACGAGCTCGGCCAGGATCATGAGCTCGATGGTGGCGGGGAGCGCCTGGGCGATCTGGTGGCTGACCCGCTCGGGGGCGGCGTCGTAGGTGGTGCCGAAGTCGCCGTGGAGCGCCCCGCCCACCCACTGGGCGTACTGCCGGATGATGGGCAGGTCGAGGTGGTGCTGGTGCAGGAACTGGTCGCGGGCGAGGACGCACCGCACCGCGTCGCACTTCTGCACGAGCGGGGGCGGCCCGACGGCGCCGCGGGGGTGCAGCTTCGACTTCGGGATGCCCCGGCAGTCGGCGACCGAGCTGTCGTTGGCCGTGCTGGGCCCGGGGTTGGTGGCGCACGGGATCATCGACCCCGAGGAGGTCCCGAGCACGATCAGCGCGGGATCGCCGGGCAGGGCCTTGGCGAGTGCGAAGGTCAGGAACGACACGATGAGGATGGCGGCCACCATGCGCCCGAGCTTCCCGGCGACCATCTTCACGTGGTCACCTCGGCGAGCTGCCCACGAGCACCTGTGGTGTTCGTCACCTCAGCTCGGCTCGTCGGTGTGATGGATCGCAGCGGCACCCGGCCCCCCGGTTGAAGTTCGCAAGACGACGGCGGCACAGGGCCCCACGTGTGTGACCGATGGCAAGTGCCCGGCGTGGGCGCACCGTAGGACCGTGCCGCCACTTGAGTCAACCACCCCCCTGGCACGGGTGCACGGCTGGAGCCGAAGGCGACGGAGGATCAGTGCGGGGGGACCGCGGTGAGCCCCACGAAGGGGGCCAGCGAGTCGACCAGGCGCTGGTAGACCGCGTCTGCGGTGCCCGTGCCGTCGACGGTGACCAGGCGTCCCCAGGCCGCGAACCAGGGGGCGAGCGGGCCGGTCTCGCGCTCGTAGAGCGCCAGGCGGCGGTCGATGGCGTCGTCACGATCGTCGCCGCGTCGCACCGCGGTGCCGTCGCCACGGGGGCAGGGGATGGCCTCGACGGCAGCGTCGTCGACGCTCACGATGGTGCCGCACACGGGGCAGACCCGGCGGGTGGCGAGGCGCCGGCGGGCCTCGGCCAGCGGGACGTCGAGCGAGATCGCCACGTCGAACGCGCCGTGCGAGGTGGCCTCGGGCGGCAGGTCGATGTGGGGCGTGCCGAAGAAGGCCTCGGCCTGGGCGACGGTGCGGGGGAAGCCGTCGAGCACGTACCCGGTGACCGACCACTGCGACCGCTCGGCCTCGTCGCGCACCACGTCGATGACCAGGTCGTCGGGCACCAGCAGGCCCTCCTTGAGGAGGTGGTCGACCTCGGCCCCGACCTCGGTGCCGGCCCGGACCGCGGCCCGGAACAGGTCGCCGGTGGACAGGTGGGGCACGCCCAGCTGGCCGGCCAGGCGCATCCCCTGCGTCCCCTTGCCCGAGCCCTGGCGGCCGAGGACCACCACGCGCGGTCGGGCCGTCATCGGCGGCGCGTCACAGACGTCGGCTGCCGCGCGTCCCGGTGTCCCCACAACCGACGTCGCATCGGCACACGGTACAGGGAAGCGCGTCGGGGAGACGGATGGTTCGCACCCACTCCGTGCCCCCACCCCGGGGCCGTCTGGCCGGCGGGCCCATCCCGAGCGCAGGACACGCCGGTGCGCCCCCGCCAGTATCGTCGCCTACATGGTCGCTGAGCAGGTCGATGTCGTCGTCGTCGGAGCCGGTCTGGCGGGGCTCGTCACCGCCCGGCAGCTCACTCGTGGGGGAAGGTCGGTGCGGGTCGTCGAGGCCCGTGACCGGGTCGGCGGCCGCACGTACGACCGCGTGCTCGACGACGGCACCCGCGTCGAGCTCGGCGGGCAGTGGATCGGGCCCACCCAGGACCGCATCGCCGCCCTGGCCGCGGAGCTGGGCCTCCCCACCTTCCCCACGTACAACCAGGGCGAGAACCTGCTCGACCTGGCAGGCCGGCAGAAGCGCTACAAGGGCGCCATCCCCATGATCAACCCGGTCGTGATGGCCGACGTGGGCCAGGCCCAGGCCCGCATCGAGCGGCTGGCGCGCCGGGTGCCGCTCGACGCCCCGTGGGACGACCCCCGCGCCGACGTGCTCGACAGCCAGACGGTCGAGACGTGGATCCGCCGCAACGTGGCGTCCCGCCCGGCCCGCGACCTGCTGCGGCTCGGCGTCCAGGCGGTGTTCGCCGCCGAGGCGCGCGACATCTCGCTGCTGCACTTCCTCTTCTATGTCCACGCGGGCACGTCGTTCGACTCGCTGCTCTCCACCGCCCGCGGGGCGCAGGAGCAACGCTTCCTCGACGGCCCCCAGGAGGTCTCGGTGCGCATGGCGGCCGAGCTCGGCGACGCGGTGTGGCTCGAGGCCCCGGTGCGCAGCATCCGCCAGGACGACCACGGCGTGGCCGTCACCACCGACCGGGGCGAGGTGCTCGGGGCCTACGCCGTCGTGGCGGTGCCACCCACGCTCGCCGGGCGCATCAGCTACGACCCGCTGCTTCCGGCCGCGCGCGACCAGCTCACGCAACGCATGCCGATGGGCAGCGTCATCAAGGTCCACGTGCGCTACGACGAGCCCTTCTGGCGCGGCGACGGCCTCACCGGGCAGGCCACGAGCGACCGCGGCGCGGTGCGGGTCACCTTCGACAACTCGCCCTCCGACGGCTCCAGCGGCACGCTGCTGGCCTTCATCGAGGGGGCCGAGGCACGGCACTGGAGCGCGCAGGACCCGGCCGACCGCCACCGCGTGGTCATCGCCGATCTGGTGCGCTACTTCGGGCGGCGCGCCGGGAACTACGCGGAGATCGTCGAGCAGGACTGGTCGACCGAGGAGTGGACGCGCGGCTGCTACGGCGCCCACCTGGCGCCCGGCGTGTGGACGGCCTACGGGCCGGCGCTGCGCACGCCGTGCGGCCGCATCCACTGGGCGGGCACCGAGACCGCGTCGGTGTGGACCGGCTACCTCGACGGCGCGGTGCGGTCGGGGGAGCGCGCGGCGTCCGACCTCACGGCGCTGCTGGGCGCCACGTCCGCCCCGGGATCGGCACCGTGACCCGCCCGGAACGATGAGCGGCGCGGACGAGGGCGGCGAGGCGGGCGAGGGCCCCGAGAGCCCCGAGGTGGCGCGCGCCCGTGCCCGGGTCGACGCGGCAGCCGACGCCGACCTGGCCACGGCGCTGCTGCGCCTGGCCCAGGCCCTCACCCTCGATGACCACCTCGCCGAGGCCGAGGTCGTCGCCCGCGAGGCGGCCAGCGGCTTCGACGCGCAGGGCGACGGCGGGGCCACCAACCGGGCCATGCGCGTGGCCTCGGCCGCGCTGATCGGGCTGGGGCGCGCCGACGAGGCGGTCGACCGGCTCGACGGGCTGCGGCACCACCTGCTGAAGCACCGTGCCGAGCCCGAGGTGATCGCCACGTGCGACGGGCTGCTCGCCGAGGCACTGCGCGCGGCCGGGCGTCCCGTCGAGGCCCTCGGGGCGCTCGAGCGGGCCAAGGCGGTCTTCGAGGGCCTTGCCGACGAGGCGGTGCTGGCGAGCCTCGATCACGACCGGGCCGTGCTGCTGGCCGAGGTGGGTCAGCCCGAGGTGGCCATCGGGCTGCTGGTGAACGCCCGCGAAGCGTTCCTCGAGCTGCGCGACCGCCTCGGGGTGGCCGCGTGCGACCACAACCTGGGCTTCGCCCTCCACGACGCCGGGAACCTCGACGACGCCGTCGAGTACCTCCAGGAGGCGCGGGGCATCTTCCTGGCCGTGGGCCGCCAGGAGGAGGCCGCCGCGTGCGACCAGAACCTCGGGGTGGTGCTGCACGACATGGGGCGCCTCGAGGAGGCCGGCCGCCGCCTGGCGGTGGGCCGGCACCGCTTCGCCCTGGCCGGTGCGCGGCGCAGCGCGGGGGAGTGCGACCACAACCTCAGCGTGGTGCTGGTGGCCATGGGGCACCACGACGAGGCCCGCGTCTACGCCGACCGGGCCATCGCCGCCGGGGTCGGCGCGCCGCTGCCGCCGGGCATGTCGGGTCGGGTCCCGGTCGTCGAGGTCCCGCTCCCAGCCGACGAGGCCGGGCCCCCCGCCGACGAGGCCGGGCCCCCCGCCGACGAGCCCGAGCCCCCCGCCGACCAGCCCGGGCCCCCAGCCGTTCTTTGAACGAAACCCCACCTGTGAGGTGGGTTTTCCTTCAAAGAACGGACGGAGGCGGGGAAGCGAAGCCGGGTCAGGGCGTGACTCGGCAGAGGGTGAGGCCGTCGCCGATCGGGAGCAGCACCGTGTCGGTGCGGGGGTCGGCGGCGACATGGGCGTTGAAGGCGCGGATCGCGTCGGTGTCGGGATCGTGCGCGTCGGGGTCGACGACGCGGCCGCTCCACAGGGTGTTGTCGACGAGGATCAGGCCGCCCGGCGACAGGCGCGGCACCAGCTCCTCGTAGTAGGCGAGGTACGAGGGCTTGTCGGCGTCGATGAACGCCAGGTCGAAGGTGGCGCCCGCGGGGAGGGCCCGCAGCGTCTCGAGCGCGGGGCCGAGCGTGAGGGTGATGGCGCCGGCCACCCCGGCCCGCTCCCAGTAGCGCCTGCCCACCGACGTCCACTCCTCGCTCACGTCGCAGCACAGCAGCGTCCCGTCGGCCGGCAGCGCGCGGGCGATGCAGAGCGCCGAGTAGCCGGTGAAGGTGCCGATCTCGACCGCCCGCCGCACCCCCGCCGCCTGGCAGAGGAGGGTGAGGAACACGCCCTGCTCCGGCGCAATCTGCATGCCGGAGATGCCCCCGAGCGTGGCGGTCTCGGCGATGAGGTCGTGCTGCACCGCGTCGGGCCGGGTGCTGCTGGCGAGGAGGTAGTCGTGCACGTCGGAGGTGAGCAGGAAGCTCTTGGGGCTCATGGACACGCTGCCTACCACAGCGGTCAGGGCGGGGTCGTGCGTTCGGCGGTGGGCGTGGCGCGTGCCGGTGCCGGGCGGGGGAGCACGACCTCGGTGGCGTAGCGGTCGGCGGCGAAGCCCACCTCCTGCACGTACTCGGCGCTGTCGTTGTAGCTCCGGATCGCCCGGGCGCGGCCGCCCGCGGTGTCGAGGCCGGGGCCTGCGCGGCACAGGTAGTGCGCGGCGGTGGCCGCGGCGTCGTACAGGTCCTCGGGGTCGGCGATGCCGTCGCCGTCGCCGTCGGTGGCCACCGACCGCCACGTGCTCGGGATGA
>JADGOP010000160.1 GCA_017882935.1 Actinomycetota bacterium | reverse complement strand
CGCCGTGCGCGTCTGACGCCCACTCGTCGACGGCAATCCGCTGGCCCCGCGGGGCCGACCTGGGGAACAGTCTGGGCGTGGCCACCGTCGCAGCTCCCGTGACCCTCGCCGGGTCGCTCGTCCGCCTCGAGCCCCTGGGCCTGCACCACGTCGCCGGGCTCGCCGCGGCCGCCGCCGAGGACCGCTCGCCGTTCCGCTGGAGCTGGGTGCCCGACGGCGAGGCCGCGACCCACACCTACGTCGTCGCCGCGCTCGCCGGGCAGGAGGCGGGGCACATGGTCCCGTTCGCCACGGTCCGCCTCGACGACCCGGCCACGGGCGCCGACCGGGTGGTCGGGTGCACCCGCTTCTGTCGCATCGAGGGCTGGGCGTGGCCCGAGGGCAGCTCCCGCCACGGCAAGGTCACGCCCGACACCTGCGAGATCGGCTACACGTGGCTCGCCGCGTCGGCCCAGCGCACCGGCGTCAACGTCGAGGCCAAGCTGCTCATGGTCACGCACGCCTTCGAGACGTGGGGGGCCGAGTGCGTGTCGTGGCGCACCGACGCCCGCAACGACGCCTCCCGCCGGGCCATCGAGCGGCTCGGCGCCGGCTTCGAGGGCATCGAGCGGGCCGAGCGCCTGGCCGTCGACGGCACCGTGCGCAACACCGCCCGCTACTCGATGCTCGCCGCCGAGTGGCCCGACGCCAAGGCCGCCCTGCAGGCCCGCCTGTCGCGGCACACCCGCTGACCGCGGTACGGCACCCGGCTCCTCCCGAACTCTCGGGGACGGAAGATGTGGCCCAGGCGCACCTGTCCGTCCCCGAAAGTGGGCGGGGGTACGGTGCGGCCCCATGGCGACCACCACCCTTCCGACCGGGCCCACCGTCGACTACACCGACTCGGGCGGCGACGGGCCGGTCATCGTGCTGTCGCACGGGTTCATGCTCGACCAGGAGATGTTCGACGGACAGGTGCCGGCACTCGTCGAGGCGGGGTGGCGGATCATCACCTGGGACCAGCGGGGCCACGGGCGCACCACCTACGACGCGCAGCCCTACACCTACTGGGACTCCGCACACGACCTGCTGGCGCTGCTCGACCACCTCGGCATCGAGCGGGCGGTGATCGGCGGCATGAGCCAGGGCGGCTTCATCGCCCTGCGCCTCGCCCTCGAGGCACCCGACCGGGTCGCGGGCCTGGTGCTGCTCGACAGCCAGGCCGGCACCGAGGACCCCGAGCTGGCCCCGCTCTACGAGGGCATGGCGCAGTCGTGGGCCGACGACGGGCCCACCGAGGACCTCGCCTACACCGTCGGCGGCCTGATCCTGGGCCCGGTCGGCACCGACGAGTTCGTGGCCAAGTGGCTGGCCCGACCCGCCACCGACATCGCCATCCCCTTCCGCACCCTCATGGACCGCGACGACGTGACCGACCGCCTGGGCGAGATCACCGCCCCCACCATCGTCATCCACGGCACCGACGACCCCTCGATCCCCGTCTCCCGGGCCGTCGAGCTCGCGAACGGCCTGCCAGGGGCGGGTCCCGTGGTGCTCATCGAGGGCGGCCACCACGGCGCCAACGTGTCGCACCCCGCCGAGGTGAGCGGCGCCATGCTGGCGTTTCTCGGTACCCTGTCCCCCGAGTCCTGACATCGGGGGTGCACGAACTCCTGACCACGGCCTCACAGATCGCTCACATCTCCCCTGCAGAGTGATCCTCACACCGGAACGGTCCGGTGGACTCAGGAGGAGAACCCCGATGGAACTCAAGAAGACCCTCGCCGCCACGGTCGCCGCCACCACGTTGGGCGTCGGCGGTCTCGCACTGGTGTCGGCCGGTGGCGCCACCGCCACGCCGACCCCCACCAGCACCCCGGGTGCCACGGCCAAGGCCCACGCCGGCCGTCGCACCCTCCGCCGCCGCATGCTCCGCGGCGCCGTGAAGGTGTCGGCCAAGTCCATCGGCATCCCGCCGAAGGACCTCGTCGCCCAGCTCAAGACCGGCAAGTCGGTCGCGCAGGTGGCCACCGCCAAGGGCGTGAGCCCCTCGAAGGTCGTCAGCGACCTGGTCACCGCCGGCGACAAGCGGGTCGACACGCTCGTCTCGAAGCACCGCATCACCGCCGAGCGCGGCGCCAAGATCAAGGCCCGCATCCCCAAGGCGGCCGACAAGTTCGTGAACCACGTGTTCAAGGCGAAGTGAGCCCCACGGCTCCCACCCTCCGCTGACGAGGGACCGGTGCCCCGCCCCCGGGCGGGGCACCGTCGCGTCCCGACCCGGTCCCGGCCCCACAACCTGACGTCGCGTCAGATTATGATCTGACAGAGCGTCAGGTCCTTGGCGCACCCACCCGCCAGAGGGCAGGACGGCACATGGGCGAGCTCCCGAAGATCATCAGCGTCGACGACCACGTGGTCGAGCCGGCCCACCTGTGGGACACGTGGCTGCCCGAGAGGTTCAGGGACCGTGGGCCGAAGTCGGAGCGGCGGGGCATCGGCGCGATGAAGCACATCGGCGGCGGCGTCTACGAGCAGTCGTTCGACCCCGACGGGCCGAAGGCCGACTGCTGGGTCTACGAGGACCTCGTCTACATCAACAAGCGCCACGTGGCCGCCGTGGGGTTCGACCGTGACGACATGACCATGTCGCCGATCACCTACGACGAGATGCGCCCCGGCTGCTACGACCCCACCGAGCGCGTCAAGGACATGACGCTCAACCACGTCGAGGCGTCGCTGTGCTTCCCGACGTTCCCGCGCTTCTGCGGCCAGACCTTCACCGAGGGCAAGGACCGCGAGCTCGGCCTGGCGTGCGTGAAGGCCTACAACGACTGGATGGTCGAGGAGTGGTGCGGCGACTCCGACGGCGCACTGATCCCGCTCACGATCGTGCCCCTGTGGGACCCGGAGCTGGCCGCGGCCGAGGTGCGTCGCAACGCCGAGCGGGGCGTGCACGCGGTGTGCTTCAGCGAGATCCCCTTCCACCTCGGGCTGCCCAGCATCCACACCGACCACTGGGACCCGTTCTTCGCGGCCTGCCAGGAGACGCAGACCACCATCAACATGCACATCGGGTCGTCGTCGCGGATGCCCGCCACGTCGCCCGACGCGCCCGTCGCGGTGGCGGCGACGCTGAGCTTCAACAACTCCATGGCGTCGCTGTCGGACTGGCTGTTCAGCGGCAAGCTCGTGCAGTTCCCCGAGCTGGTGCTGGCCTACTCGGAGGGGCAGATCGGCTGGCTGCCCTACATCCTCGAGCGCGCCGACACCGTGTGGGAGCAGCACCGTGCGTGGGGCGGCGTGGCGCACCTCGTGCCCGAGCCCCCGTCGACCTACTACTACCGGCAGGTCTACGGCTGCTTCTTCTCCGACTTCCATGGCCTCAAGGCGCTCGACGAGGTCGGCGTCGACAACATCACCTTCGAGACCGACTACCCCCACACCGACTCCACGTGGCCCCACACCAGGGAGATCGCCGAGAAGATGGTCGCCGGGCTCCCCGACGAGGCCATCTACAAGATCATGCGCGGCAACGCCATCCGCATGCTCTCGCTCGACCTCGACGCCGACCGCGATGAGGCCGGCAACCTCACCACGGCCTGAGCGGCACTACGTTCAGCGTCCGATGAGCGACTTCGAGACCATCCGGTTCGAGCAGCAGGGCGCGGTCGGCTGGATCACCCTGCAGCGACCCGACCGCTACAACGCCTTCGACCAGACGATGTGCACCGAGCTCTCCGGGCTGTGGCGCACGCTGCGCAGCGACGACTCGGTGCACTGCGTGGTGCTCACCGGGGCGGGCGACAAGGCGTTCTGCACGGGCATCGACCGTGACTTCATCCCGTCGGAGGGCGGCGTCGAGTACGACTTCTCGCCCTTCACCTACGACGACCCCGGCAAGCTGCTCGGCCCCCGCAGCAACGGCTTCTGGAAGCCGGTCATCGGTGCCATCAACGGCATGGCGTGCGGCGGTGCCTTCTACCTCCTCGGCGAGCTCGACTTCCTCATCGCCGCCGACCACGCCACCTTCTTCGACCCGCACCTCACCTACGGCATGCCGGCGGTGTTCGAGCCGCTCACCATGATGCGCCGCATGCCCTTCGGCGAGCTCATGCGCATGACCCTGCTCGGGAACCACGAGCGGCTCTCGGCATCCCGGGCGCTGGAGATCGGGCTGGTGTCCGAGGTGGTGCCGGGGCCCGAGCTCACCGCCGCCGCCACCTGGGCCGCCGAGGCCATCGCCTCCCAACCGCTCGGGGCGACGGTCGCCACCGTGCGCGCGCTGTGGGCCGCCCGCGAGCTGGCCCCCCGGCAGGCCGAGGAGCTCGGCGCCGTGCTGCTCAACCTGGGCATGACGCCGGAGACGCTCGCCGAGGGCCAGGAGGTCTTCAACTCGGGCCGGCGCATCACCCCCCGCACCCGATGACGCCACCGACCCTCCGGCTTCGCCCGAGGTCTGGTCTCGAAGCGACCGTGACGGTCGCTTTCGGACCAGACCTCGCCGCCTGATGCTGCCGGAGGTCGTGGCCGAGGCCGCGCGGCGCTTCGGTGACGACCCGGTGATGGTCACGCCCGAAGGCTGGGCGGTGTCGTTCGCCGAGCTCGACCGGCTGTCCGACGAGGTGTCGTCGGGCCTGGCGGCACGCGGCGTTGGCAAGGGCGACGTGGTGGCCCTGGTGCTGCCGTCGACGCCGGAGTACGTCGTGGCCTACGCGGCGCTGGCCAAGCTCGGGGCCGTCACCGTCGGGGTCAACCCCCGGCTCGCGCCGGCGGAGCAGGTGGCCGCGCTCGACGTGGTGCGCCCGTCGCTGGCGCTGGCCACCGCCGACCTGGCCGAGGGGGTGCCCGACGGGGTCGACGTCGAGGTGGTCACGATCGCCGGCACCACCGCCGCCCTGCTCACCGCTGTGCGGAGCCGGGCCAACGGCAACGCCGCCCCCGCCCGGGCCGAGCTGGCCGACGACGACCCCGTGGCGATCGTGCTCACGTCGGGCACGACGGGCCGACCCAAGGGCGCCTGGTTCACGACCCGTCAGCTGCGGGCCATCACCACCTACGACCTCGGGCCCGACGGCCTCACGACCTGGGGCGGCGGCGGGCCCATGCTGGCGAGCACCCAGTTCGCCCACGTGGGCTTCATGACCAAGCTCCCCTGGTACCTGCGGCTGGGCACCACGTTGCACCTGCTCGGCAGGTGGCGGGCGGCCGACGTGCTCGACCTGGTGGAGCGCACGGGCATGACGTCGGTGGGCGGCGTCGCCCCGCAGATCGCCCTGATGCTGCGCGACCCGCGCTTCGACGAGCGCGACCTGTCGAGGGTGAAGGCGCTCATCGTCGGCGGTGGGCCCTCGTCCCCTGCGCTCGTCGAGGAGGCGCGCCGGCGCTTCGGCGCGGCCTATTCGATCCGCTACTCGTCCACCGAGTCGGGCGGGGTGGGCACCGGCACGGCCTTCGACGCACCCGACGACGAGGCTTTGCACACCGTCGGCCGACCTCGGCCGGGCATGGGCCTGGAGATCCGCGACGAGTCCGGACGGACGCTGCCCCCGGGCGAGGTCGGCGAGGTGTGCCTGCGGTCCGACGCGGTGATGTCGGGGTACTGGAACGACCCCGACGCCAGCGCCGAGGCCCTGCGCGACGGCTGGCTGCACACCACCGACCTGGGGTTCATCGACCCCACCGGGTGCCTGGTGCTGGCCGGTCGCATCAAGGAGATGTTCATCCGGGGTGGGTACAACGTGTACCCGATGGAGGTCGAGGCGGTGCTCGAGCAGCACCCCGGCGTGCGCCAGGTGGCCGTGGTGCCCCGCCCCGACGACGTGATGGGCGAGGTCGGCGTCGCCGTCGTGGTGCCCACCGACCCGGCCGCGCCCCCGTCGCTCGACGACCTGCGCTCGTTCGCCGACGGCCGCCTGGCCCGCTACAAGCTCCCCGAGGCCGTCGAGGCGGTCGACGCGCTCCCGCTCACCGCCATGCAGAAGCTCGACCGCCGCAGCCTCGCCACCCACGTCGCCGACACCTGATCCACCGGC
>JADGOP010000159.1 GCA_017882935.1 Actinomycetota bacterium | reverse complement strand
CCCGGACGCTGATCCCGACCGCGCTGTTCGGGTACGAGCTCGCGCCGCGGGGCCTGCCGGCGACGCCGCCTGCGTCCGGCACGGTGATCGCCGACTCGAGCCTCAAGGCCCACGACGTGAAGCTGGGCACCACGCTCCTGCTCGGTCCGCAGCGTTCTCCGGTGAAGGTGGTCGGCTTCGTCGACGACACCAGGTACTCCGGGCAGGGAACCCTGTGGGGCTCCCTCGACACCTGGAGGCGCGTCCTGGCCGCGAACATCCCGAGCCAGGCCCTCGGCAGCGGGGTCGTGCAGGCACTCGCCGTGCGCACGTCCGGTGCGGCGCCCTCCACGGTTGCCGGGGCGATCGACCGTGCCACCGCGGGGACCACCGACTCCCTGACCCTGGCGGCAGCCACCGACGCGCTGCCGGGTGTGTCCCAGCAGCGCTCCACGTTCGACCAGATCATCGGCGTGACCCTGGTCATCGCGCTGGTCGTGGTCGGGCTGTTCTTCGCGCTCATCACCGTCGAGCGGACCGCCCTCTACGGCATCCTCAAGGCGATCGGGGCCTCGAGCACGACCCTCTTCGCCGGCGTGGTGGCCCAGGCGGTGGTCGTCACCCTGATCGCGTCGGCCATCGCGGCCGCGGTGGCGTTGCTGCTCGACGCCCTCATCCCTCCCGGCACCATCCCGTTCGACGCCACCCCCTGGCGCATCGCGACCAGCGTGGTCCTCCTGATCCTGGCCGCCGTGGCCGGGTGCGCCTTCTCGTTGCGCCGGGTGCTGCGCATCGATCCCGCCTCGGCGATCGGGACCGCGTCATGACCTCATCATCCAGCCCGTCTCCGGAGACGACCATGACCGACGCTGCGCCCGCCCTCGTCATGAAGGGCATCCGCAAGATCTACCGGGTGGGCGGTGACGACATCGTCGCCCTCGACCACGTCGACCTGACCATCGGTTCCGACGAGATCGTCGCCCTGGTCGGGCCTTCCGGGTCCGGCAAGACCACGCTCTGCTCGATCGCCGGCGGCCTGCTCTCGGCGACCGAGGGCTCCGTGCTGATCGGCGGTCACGACATCTCGCATGCCTCGGCCCGTGAGCTCACCGACTTCAGGCGCACCTCGGTGGGCTTCGTCTTCCAGGCGGTGAACCTGGTGCCGTTCCTCACCGCCCGTGAGAACCTCCTCGTCGTCGACGAGCTGGCCGGTCGCCGCCTCCGCCGGCGTGGCGCGAAGCGCCGGGCGGACCAGCTCCTCGAGGAGCGGGGGCTCGCCGACCGGGCGGCCAACCTGCCGGCCCAGCTCTCGGGCGGCCAGCGCCAGCGGGTGGCCATCGGACGCGCCCTCATGAACGACCCCGAGCTCGTGCTGTTCGACGAGCCGACCTCGGCGCTCGACTCCAAGCTCGGTGACCAGGTGGTGAGGCTCATCCGCGACGAGATGAAGGCCCGCGGCACCTCGGCGATCATCGTCACCCACGACGACCGGATCACCCACTACGCGGACCGGACCGTCCACATCGAGGACGGACGCATCGACGGGAAGGTCGTCGGCTCGGCCTAGGCGCCTGCGGCGTCCCACCACCGGTGGATGGTGTCGTACACCTCGGGGCGGTTGGCGAGCGCGAGGTGGCTCACCTTGGGGAACACCTGCACGGTGGCGCCGGGGAAGAGGACCTCGCCCGTGACCTCGTCGAGCCCCGAGGCGCTGCGCGAGGTGACGAGCGAGTCACCCACGAGCTGCGACAGCGGGTGCTCCGGATCGGTCGTGAGGGTGCCGGCGATGATCAGGTAGTGGGCCCGGCGCAACGGCTGCACCCTCGGGCCGACCGGTCGTGCCCGGGCGGCGGGATCCTGCTCGATCCAGTCCGCGTCGCGGAGGGCGCCGAACCGCAGGTCCTTGATGCCTGCGCTGCGGCGGTCGAGGCCCAGGCCGACGAGGCGCGTCGCGGGGATCGGCAGCGCCCACAGCGTCGCGCTGGTGAGGTTGACGAACGACTCGAGCGGCGCGCCGTTGTTCGGCACCCCGATGAGCACGACCCGGCGCGTCTTCGCCGTCCACGAGCGCCGGAAGCGGTCGAGGCCCCGGGGCGCGCGGGTGCGCGGCGCGTAGTGACAGGCCGAGCGGACGACCAGCCCGCCCATGCTGTGGCCCACGAGCGTGAGCTCGCGCACCCGCACCGGCCACGCGGCCACCAGCTCGTGCAGCAGGTGGGCCAGCTCGCGACCGTTGGTGGAGATGTGGCGCCCGGTGTTGTACCGCACGGTGAGGGGCGTGACGCCGTGGTCGTGGGCGAGCAGGGTGCCGTAGGTCTTCTCGGGCGCGCCCCGGAAGCGCCACACCGACTCGGTCGACATGAGCCCGTGGACGAGCACGACGAGGTGCCCCGTGGGCTGCGGGATCGCGTGTGCGAGGCCGGCGCGGTCGAGGGGGAGCGCGTCGCCGTCGGCGCGGATGGTCATCGGGAGAGCCAGCGACGACCCTGCGTCGGCGAGCAGGTCACCGAAGAGGCCGTTCACCACGGCGAGCGCGTCGTCGCGGTGGCCGGGCACCGCCCCGAGCACGCGGAACAGGCGGGAGGCGCCGGCCAGGACCGGTCCCCGGTCGTCGCTGCCCTCCACTGACGGGGGCACCTCGGCGGACATCGGTCGAGCCTACGAGCAGACCGCGTGGAGCGATCGTGTCCCGGGGAGCACGTTGCCCCGTACGCTGACGGGCCACCCGATGGAAAGAGAGCGACGATGACGAGCGAATGGGGCCCGCTTGCGGGTCTGGTAGGCGAGTGGGAAGGCGAGGGCGGGCTCGACACCGCGTACTCGCACTCCCAGGAGAAGGTGCTCGGCACGCCCTACCTCGAGAAGGTCAGCCTCAAGCCGTTCGGCCCGGTCGACAACGGCAACCAGCACCTGTGGGGCCTCGACTACAAGACGGCCATGTGGCGCGGTGACGAGCAGAACCCCTTCCACACCGAGGTCGGGTACTGGCTGTGGGACGCCGCCACCGGCGAGGTCCTGCGGGGCTTCGTGGTGCCGCGCGGCATCACGGTCCTCGCCGGCGGCACCGCCGCGGCCGACGCCACCACGTTCACCCTGCGAGCGGCGCCCGGTGAGCCGCAGTACACCATCGGCGAGAACCGCTACCTCGCCAAGAACGCCAGCACCCTCAGCTACGAGGTCACCATCACGGTCGGCGACGACTCGTGGTCCTACGACGAGACCACCATGCTGCAGATGATCGAGCTGGCCGAGCCCTTCGCCCACACCGATCACAACACGCTGCGCCGGGTGGGCTGACCACCTCTCGCTGACTGCGGGGCCCCTACTCGGCGGCCTTCCGCTCGGCCTGGCTCAGCTCCTTCTCGGTCACGTCGAGCACGTTCTGCGCGAGCCGGTTCGAGGCGCCGACGAGGTTCTCGGTCATCCGGAACGCGGCATCGATGATCTTGCGGCGGGGAGCGTCGTCGCTCAGGGCCGGAAAGACCCCGTCGACGGTGTCGACGAACTTGCGGACGGCTTCGAGGGACGCATGCTCGGCGTCCTCGAGGGTGTCGATGAGGCGGGTACCGCTGCTCTGTGTGGTTCGGGTGTCACCCATGATCCGTTCCTCTCTGATCAGCCGGACTGCTGTGACCCCACCATCGCAGGGTGATCTCGATGCAACCAGGGGCCTTCGACCGTTTGCGGAATGCAGGTTCGCCGCCCCGAAGCGTGACATCACGACGCGGGACGTTGGACCCTGGGCAGTCCTGGCCACCCGTTGTATGCCGTACCCATGGAGCAACTCGGGGGCATCGACGCGGCGTTCGTCCAGCTCGAGTCGCCGTCCGGGCTCCTCCACGGCGTCGGCGTGGTGCTCCTGGAGCCCGACGCCCGGCGGCTCGAGCTCGACGAGCTGATCACCCTGGTCGAGCGGCGGCTGCCGCACCTCGACCTCCTGCGACGACGGCTGGTGACCGTGCCCGGTGGGGTGGATCGCCCGTACTGGGCCGAGGCGGTGCCCGACCTGGCCGCCCACGTGCGGGTGCACGACCTCCCGGAGCCGGGTGACGACGGGGACTTCGAGCGCTTCTGCGCCGACGTGGCCGCAGCCCAGCTCGACCGGTCGCGCCCGATGTGGGAGTTCTGGCTCGTGAACGGCCGGGCCTCGGGTGGGCAGGCGCTGGTGATCAAGGTCCATCACTCGCTCTGCGACGGGATCGGGAGCCTGGCGCTCATCGCGCAGCTGTTCGACCTCACCCCGGAGGGGCCTGCGGATGCGGCAGACGTCCCGGAGTCGATCGCCGCCGAGTCGTCGCCCGGCGCCCCCTGGCTGCTCGCGCATGCAGCAGTGCACGCCTTCCGGCGTCCGGTCGATGCCGTGACCACCGCGTTCCAGCTGTTCGGCTCGGCCCGGCGGGTACGCGGGTTCGTCGACTCGGTCACCGGCAAGACGCTCGCAGCACCGCTCGCGACGCCACACCTCCCGTTCAACGGCCGGGTCACCGCCGAACGGACGGTGGCGTTCCGCGTCCTGCCGCTGGCCCGGGTGAAGGACCTCGCGCACACCTCCGGGACCCACGTGAACGACGTCATCCTCGCCGTGCTCGCGGGCACGCTCCGTCGTTGGCTGCTGGCCCACGAGGCGCTTCCCGACCAGGCTCTCGTCGCGGCGGTGCCGGTCTCGACCCGGGGCCCCGAGGAGCTGTTCGCGCCGGGCAACCACGTCTCCGCGTGCTTCGTCCACCTTCCCGCGCAGCTCGCCGACCCCCGCGCGCGACTCGAGGCCACGGCGGGCACCGCCGACCGGGGGAAGGGCCTCCACGCGGCGCTCGGGAACGAGACGCTCGAGCGGCTGACCGAGCTCCCGTTCCCGTTCCTGCTCTCCGGGCCCGCCGGCCTGTACCAGCGGGCGGGCCTGGCGTCGGTGCACCCCGCGCCGGTCAACCTGATCGTGTCGAACGTGCCCGGCCCGCCCTTCGACCTGTTCCTGGCGGGGCGGCCGGCCGCGGCGTTCTACGCGCTCGGCCCGATCTTCGACGGGGTGCCCCTGAACGTCACCGCAATCTCGTTCCGCGGCTCGCTCGGCATCGGGTACCTGACGTGCCCCGACCGGCTCCCCGACCTCGGTGCACTGGCGGACGGGCAAGAGGCCGCCTTCGAGGAGCTGGCCTCGGCCTACGGCGTGTGACGCCTCCGGGGCGCGGTGATCGGGTCAGGGTGGCGCGTTCAGCGCCCGGCCGTGCCGGACCCGCTCACCCGGGTGAGCGGCGGGCCACCCGCACGAGGAGGTCGCGCTGGTCGTGGAGCGAGCCGGGGGCGGCTGCGAGGTCCTTGCCCGTGTCGTCCCAGGTGCGGAGCCGGAGCGCGTCGGCCGCGGCCGGGTGGCGGGCGAAGCGCTCGGCCTCGTCGGGCGAGAGCGGACCGCCCTGCCGGGCCAGACTGGCCTGCGAGCCCGCCGACAGCCGCCCGACCTCGGAGGGGTCGACCGTGCAGCGGTAGCGCTTGGCCTGCACGTGCAGCGCGATCGGCCCCGTGACGGCAGCGGGGAACAGGCCCGCCAGGTACC
Source organism: Actinomycetota bacterium (assembly GCA_017882935.1). GTDB lineage: Bacteria > Actinomycetota > Acidimicrobiia > Acidimicrobiales > Iamiaceae > JADGOP01. The sequence continues at coordinate 504 of JADGOP010000159.1, read as the reverse complement.
GGGCCCCGGTGGCTTCGTGGCCGGTGTCGACCGTGGGATCGACGTCGCCCCGGCCCGCCGCGTCCATGACGAGCAGGTGGCCAACGTCGTGGAGCAGCGCGGCCACGACCAGTTCGTCGACGGCTCCGTCGGCGCGGGCGCAGGCCGCGGCTTGCAGCGCGTGGGAGGCCTGGCTGACCTCCTCGTCGTAGCGCTCGGTGCCCCAGCGGGCGTAGAGGGCGAGGATCTCCTCGACCGACGTCGCCCGCCGCGGCTCGACCGACGCGGGACCGTCGCCCATCAGACCTCCCGTCCCTGGAAGTCGCCGATCAGCGACACCTGGACCCGATCGGCACCGGTGGCCGCCCTCCCGGCCGCGAACCGGGCGCGCTTCTCGTCGTAGTAGGCGGCGCGGAGGTCGCCTTCGGAGCGGGTGTTGTAGGTGGGGTAGAGCGCCCGCCGCGGGACGCGGGCCCGGTTCGGCCCACTGCGGTGGGGCGTGCGCGAGTGGAACCAGAGGGTGGC
>JADGOP010000008.1 GCA_017882935.1 Actinomycetota bacterium | reverse complement strand
CGTTTCGAAGGCTGAGGAGCGGGCCGCGAGGGCCGCTCGCTGAGCGTCGCGGGGCGCGGCCGGGTCGAGGTCGAGCGCCGCCCGGACCACGTCGGCGACGGCGGCCACGTGGCGCCGGGCGCCGAACGGACGGCAACGCACCGAGACGAGCGCCGGCACGAGCGCGCGCTCGGCGCTCGGCTCGGCCCCGACCCCGGTGAGGCGGTCGACGAGGGCGTGGGCCAGCCGCGTCTTGCCCACGCCGGGCTCGCCGCTGAGCGCCACGACGGTGGTCTCACGTCGCGCCAGCGCGGGGCCGACGATGCGCTCCAGCTCGTCGAGCTCAGCAGCACGGCCCTCGAGCGGTGCGCCCGAGGCGGGGGCGGCGACGCCGGGCACCGCCGCGCGCACGCGCTTTGCGGCCCATGCCGCCACCAGCTCCTGCTTGCCGCGCAGGGCGTAGGGCGGGCGATGCTCGTAGACCACCGCGGACCCGGTGGCCTCCCAGGTGCGCTCCCCCACCAGCACCTCGCCCGGCTCCGCCGCCTGCACCAGCCGGTGGGCGGTGTTCACCGTGTCACCGGTGACCGTGTAGGCGCCACCGGGTCCCACCGGGCCGGCCAGCACCTCGCCGGTGTTCAGGCCGACGCGCAGCACCAGGCCCGGAGCTGCGAGCCGGAGCGCCGGCCCGAGCTCGAGGGCGGCCCGGACGGCGCGCTCGGGGTCGTCCTGGTGGGCGGTGGGTGCCCCGAAGACGGCCATCAGCTCGTCGCCGATGATCTTGTCGACGTGTCCCCCCAGCTGCTCGACGATCGGCACGAGGGCACCGAAGCAGCTGTCGAGCAGCTCCTTCACCGACTCCGGGTCGCGCCCCTCGGCGAGGCTGGTGAAGCCCGCCACATCGGCGAACAGGACGGTGACGACCCGCCGCTCCTCGTCGAGCGCGGCGGGCCCGAGCTCGCGGCCGCACGCCGGGCAGAACCGTGCCGCGGTGGGGAGGGCGGAGCCGCAGGACGGGCAGGTGGGGTGGTCAGGCACGGGGCCGGTGCCCCGGGGGGCGGGGCGGGAGGGAGCGGGGGCTCAGACGCAGTCGGCGCAGAGCTGGTGCTTGGCGTCGGCCAGCTGGCTGGGGTGCTTCACCAGGAAGCACGACTGGCACACGAACTCGTCGGGGCGCTTGGGCTGGACGCGGTTGGCGCTGTTGGTGCGGTCCTCGCTGTCGAGGGCGGCGTCCTCCTCTTCCTCCTCCTCGGTGCCGGCTGCGATGCGGTCCTTGAGGATGGTGTCGAGGTCCTCTTCGACGTCGTCGGCGTCGAAGTCCTCCTCCTCGTCGTCGTCGTCGTCACCGCGCTTCTCGGCCGGTCGCTCGACGGGCGCGACGACGCCCACCACCTCGGCTTCGTCGACCACGGTCTCGTCGACGAGCAGCGGGTCCTCGGCGAGCAACGGGTCGTCGAGGACGACGTCGAGCTCGTCGTCGGGCTCGTCCTCGAGGTCGTCCTCCAGCTCGGCGTCGAGCGCTTCCTCGAGGTCGGGCTCATCGGAGAGGGTGGGGTCGTCAGCCATGGTGTCCTTCGGGCGGGATCGGGGGGATCGGGGATCCGGCCGGTCGATTGGGCTCTGGGGTCGGATGGGGCCGGAAGCCCGATCCGAGGCGATCGGTGGTGCGGGAGCTGCGGGCCTGCGGTCGTCGGCTCGGGCGGGGGGAACCTAGCCGCGTCGACGGGGAGATCGGGAAGGGACCAACGGCCCCTCGCGGCCGCGGATGATATGCCGCGGCGGAGCAGAAGCGAACCTCGGCTCGACAACTCTCTCGGTGGCACCCGTCACCTGGGCCGACGCGCGGCTGGCCCGGGGCCCGGCGCCGTCCGGTCGCGGGCCCTCGGAGCCCGAGCTGCGTGCGGCCGGGCCCCCGGCGCACCGGCGGTACCGCTTCGCCCGGACGGCCGGCTCCTGAGGAGGAGCCGTTTCGGGAGGCAGCGTTGTCTGCGGGTGCGCCGGGGTCCGGCCGCGGCGAGCGTCCGCCGTCGCAAGGTCGCGGACGGATGCCGGCGGTTGTTCTAGCTGATCGTGCCGGGCGTCACAACTGGCCCCATCGGAGCTGCTCAGAGACCCGCGCGGGCGAAGCATGGGGCACGCGAGGTGCTTCCGATCCTCAACGATCAGGGTGAGAGGCGGCGGGCCTCGGCGCGCCGCTCGGCGGCCAGCCGCCCGAGCGCCGGCTCGGTGGCCAGGTCGACGTGGCGCATGAGCGCCGCCACCGCCGGGTGGCCGGCCTCCTCGGCGATGAGGCGGTGCATCTCCTGGGCGACCCGACGGTAGGCGGGGTGCCCCTGGGGCGTGGTGCGCAGCTCGATGAGGTGCATGGCCTCACGGGCGTTGAGCTGCATCACGAAGCGCACGTGGTAGGCCAGCGAGACCGCGTAGGGCGCCTGCGCCGGGAAGCGCTCGAAGAGGGCGTCGTGCAGCTCGGCCGAGCGGGCCATGGCCCCGTCGAACTCGGCCGTGAACCCCGCGGCGTCGACCACGTCGGGCCGGGTGTAGCCGTGGCGCGGGCTCAGCGTCTGCCACTCGACGGTGAGCATGCGGTGCCGCTGCAGGTCGCGGAACGCCCCGTAGTCGGCGAGGATGTCGAAGCGGTACGTGAGGCGCTCGAGCCCGCGGCCCGGCTTGTGGCGCCGGTTCGCGCGGTCGCCCACGTAGGCGTCGACCACCGCCACGCGCTCGGTGTCGGTCATGGCCCGGACCCGGTCCTCGATCTGCCGCTCGGGTAGGTGGGTGTGGGGGTACAGCATGGCCGTGACGAGCTTGACCTCGGCGTCGGGGTCGAACGACGTGAGCGCGACCGGGGGCGCGGGCTCGGCCTCGAGCGTCGCGGGGAAGAGCCTTGCGGCGACCTCGTGCATGGCCTCCTGGCGGCCGGACAGGTAGGTGCTCCAGGCCTGGCCGCGCTCGGGCAGGTCGACCCGCTTGAGGAACGAGGGGATGACCTTGCGCAGCTCATCGAGCATCATCGCGGCGTAGCGGCGCGCCTCGGGGAGCGGATGGGCCCGCATGCGCAGGAGCAGCTGCTCGTAGCCCTGGCCGGTGCCGTAGATGCCGACGTTCGACAGCGAGGCGCCCGGCAGGATGCCACGCACCGCGTCGAAGGCCCGGGCGCGGATGGCCTGCCGGTAGACGAAGTCGGAGTCACCGTCCTCCTTCGGCACCACCTCACGGAAGAAGTCCTGCATCCGCGGCACCAGGTCGGCGTAGATGTCGAACAGCCGGTCGAGGTCGCCGATGTAGCGGGTGCCGAGCGGGGACGCCAGCAGGTCGGGGTCGCGGTAGTAGCGGTAGCGACCGCCGATGCGGCTGTCGTAGGCGATGTAGCGCGTGGACTGCTCGAGGTACGACATGAGCCGACCCCACTCGAGCACCTTGGTGAGGAGGTTCGACGCCTGCTCGCAGGCCAGGTGCACCCCACCGAGCTGCGCCACCGAGTCGTCGCCGTACTCCACGAAGACCCGCTCGTAGAGCTCCTCGGCGCGGTGCAGGCCCACCGTGGCGTCGATGGTGGCGTCGCCGGTGACGTCGAGCTCGCTCACGAACTCGTCGAGGAAGAGGCGGCGCAGGCTCTTGGGGGACCGTGAGTAGCGGGCGAACAGCGCGCCCTTCACGACCTCGGGGAGGTTCACCAGCGCGAACACGGGGCTGTCGAGGTTCGTGAAGTAGCGACGCAGGATGTCGGCCTCGTCGGACGAGAACTCCTCGGCTACGTACACGGTCACGGGGCGCGACTCTAGGTTCAGTGGAACACCCGCTCAGGGATGCGGGGCCGGGTGGGCGGCCCTGGCTGCGGCGACGAGGTCGGGGTCGAGCCAGAGGTCGACGATGGTCAGCGCCATGGCCTTGGCCCCGTCGACGACGGCCCGATCTCCGTCGGGCGAGCCCGCCCAACGCTCGAACGCCTCGGTGTGGATGGACACGTCGGGCGGCGACACCTTGATGATCGGGTGGATCGAGGGCACCAGGTGGCTGATGTTGCCCATGTCGGTGCTGCCGGTCACACGGAGCTCCGCGGTGGGCTCGATGACCGTGCGGCCGATGGTGGCGGCGTTGTCGACGTAGCGCTCGAGGAGCACCGGGTTGTCGACCATGTCGGCGTAGACCGGGTTCGGCCACGCCACCTCCATGGTGCAGCCGGCCGCAGCGGCCCCCGCCTCGAGGCAGGTCAGGAAGCGGGCCTCGAGCTTCTCGAGGCCGTCGAGGGTGGGCGAGCGGACGAACCACGTCGCCGCGGTGCGCGACGGCACCACGTTCGCCGCGGTACCGGCCTCGGTGAAGTAGCCGTGCACGCGCTCCCCCGACCCCATGTGCTGGCGCAGCGCGGCCACGTTCATGTAGCCGAGCACCGCGGCGTCGAGCGCGTTGCGGCCGAGCTCGGGCGCCGAGGCTGCGTGCGACGCGAGACCGTGGTAGGTGACGCGGGCCTCGTGCACCGCGATGGCGTGGATGCGGGTGAGGTCGGCGCCCGCAGGGTGGATCATGAGCGCGGCGTCGACGCCGTCGAAGGCCCCGGCCGCGGCGAGGTGGATCTTGCCGCCCCCGCCCTCCTCGGCCGGCGTGCCGAGCACGGTGAGGCGCCCGCCCAGCTCCTCGGCGACGGCGGCTGCCGCGAGCCCCGCGCCGAGCCCGGCCGCACCGATGACGTTGTGGCCGCACGCGTGCCCGATCTGCGGCAGCGCGTCGTACTCGCACAGCACGGCCACGTGCGCCCCATCGGGGTCGGACCCCGCGGTGGCGGCGAAGGCGGTGGCGAGGCCGTGGGCGTGGCGCTCGACCTTCAGCCCGCCCTGGTCGAGCACCGCCGTGAGGGCGTCGTGGGCGTGGTGCTCGGTGTACCCGATCTCGGGGTGGGCGTGCAGGTCATGGGAGACCTCGACGAGCTGGTCGGCCCACCGGTCGACCTCGGCGAGGACGCGGCGGCGGACATCGGCGGGATCGACAGGCACGATCCCGACCCTACCGGCCCCCACCCCCGCAAATGTTCTGTGCGAAGCCCCGGAAAAGGGGTACTTCTGGGGGTCACTTCAGGAAGTCGGATGACCACCCTCCGAGCGCTCGCTGAAGCTAACGGCGAAAGTGCCCGGAATCCGGGGCTTCCCACAGAACATTCGCCACCCAGTGGGGTCAGGGGGTGGGGTGGGTGAGGACGACGTTGCCGAAGTGGCGGGCGGCCCGGAGGTGCTCGAGGGCCGCGGGGTACTCGTCGAGGGGGAAGGCCCGGTCGACGAAAATCGGGAGCCCCTGGGCGACCAGGCGCGTGACCTCGGCGAACTCCTCGTAGCTGCCCATGGTGGAGCCGATGATCTCGTGCTGCTTGAAGAAGAGGCGCGGCAGCGACAGGGTGACCTCCTGGCCCGACGTCCCCCCGGCCACCACCATGCGCCCGCCCGGCCGCAGCGCCCGCGTGGAGCTGGCCCAGGTGGCCGGCCCCACGGTCTCGACCACGACGTGGGCGCGCACCGGCCCCGGCTCGTCGGACGCGAAGGCCCCGTGGGCCCCCCGCGCCAGCGCCTGCTCACGCTTGTCGGCGCTGGTGGAGGTGACGAACACCTCGGCGCCGAGGTGCAGGCCGAGGGCCAGGGCGGCCGAGGCCACGCCCCCACCCACGCCGACCACCAGCAGCGTCTCCCCCGCTGTGAGCCGGGCGCGCCGCAGCATCCGCCAGGCGGTGAGCGTGGCGAGCGGGTATGCGGCGCACTCCTCCCAGCTGCGACCCGGGGGTCGTGGGAGCGCGTTGCGGGCGGGGACCACCACCAGGTCGGCGTGGCCACCCCAGCGTTGCTCGCCGAGGATCTGGAACCCCGGGCCGAGCGGCGCGTCGTTGCCGAGGGCAACGATGTCGGCGACCGGCGAGACGGCCGGGTTGAGCACCACTTCGTCGCCCGGGGCCAGGCCGGTCACGTTGCTGCCGACCGACTCGACCACCCCGGCCACGTCGCAGCCCGGCACGTGCGGCAGCGTGGGTCGGGGCTGTCCCCGGGTGAGCCACAGGTCCATGTGGTTCAGCGCGCTCACGCGGGGGGCCACCCGCACGTCGTCGGGCCCCGGGTCGGTGACGTCGATCTCGCCCCAGCGGTAGGTGCCGGGCGACTCGTCGAGGATCCAGGCGTGCATGGCGGGGACGCTACCGACTCGGGGCTGCGCCGACGGTCGCCACCCTGGCGCCCGGGTCAGATGACGACCTCGAGGGCGTCGGGCTCCACCCGCACCGAGACCGTCCGCGCCCGGGCGACCTTCTCGCCGTCGACGTAGATGTCGAGCGGCGGGTCGAAGGTGAACTGCTCGTGCGAGGTGCGACGCACGGTGATGTCGGGGTGCGGCAGGTGCGACCCGGTGGCCAGCCGCCGCCGGGCCTTGAGCCGCTCGCCGAACGACAGCCGGCCGTCGGACACGTCGAGCAGCCCGTCGTTGGGGTGGGACTTGGGGCCGAGGTCCCACGTGCCCAACCACTGCGCGTTCATCACGGCCACGACGCGCCCCCGCCACCACGAGCGCCGGGCCACCACATGGGCGACGAACCAGTGCTGGCGACCGTCGATGAGGACCGACCCGAGGTCGACGGGGAACCGCATGGCATCGCGTCCCCGGAGCCGTGCCTCGTCGCCGGGACCGCCCAGGGTGCGGCAGAGGTCGCCACCGAGCAGCCCGAGCACGGGCAGCGGCTCCCCCACCCGCCGGGCCGGTTCGACCGCGGCGCGGGCGGCCGCATCGGTGGTGGCCACGACGCCGTCGGCCGGCAGCGTGCCCGAGCCACCCCAGGCCGCGCCCTTGCGGATGGTCATGTGGGATCGGGGCCGGAGGGTTCGGCGGCGTCCGCAGCGTCGGCAGCGTCGGCCGCGTCCGGGCGCACCGCGGCGCTCGCCGCGCTCGCCTCGCCGGGCGCCCCACCCACGGCGCTCGACGCCGCGATGACCCCGTGGAACAGGCCCTCGGCCGCAGCGCCTGCGGCATGGCGGGTGTCGGCCCTGTCGGCGTGGTTGGCGACCTGCCGGAGCAGGTCGATGAGCAGCCGGACGTTGCGGACGAAGTCGCCCCCTGTGAGGTCCTCGTCGGCGAGCACGTCGTCGAGCTGCTGGCCGAGCGCCCAGGCGTGCGCGAGCGGGACGAACGTGGGGTCGGGCCGGCGCGTGAGGGGCAGCCCCAGCGAGGCCTCGTCGTCGTTGAGCGCCTCGGCCAGGGCCTCCATCTGCTCGAACCGCTGCCGCAGGTCGGTGCTGGGGAACCATGGCGGTGGCGCCGGGACGCGGCTGCGGTGCTCGTAGGTGAGCCCCGAGATCAGGCCGGCCAGCTCCGCCGGGGCCAGGTCGTCGCACAGGCCCGACGCCAGCACCTCGACCACCAGCAGGTCGCACTCGTGGTAGGTCCCGGCCAGCTGGCGCCCGCGGCGGGTGAGGGCCCAGCCGTCGAGGTGGCCCCAGGCCTCGAGCAGCTGCAGGATCTGGTCGAAGCGGTGGGCCAGGGAATCGGCGCGGCCCTCGATGCGCCGGTCGAGGTCGGCCAGCTCCACCTCGATGCGCTCGACCTGCGCAGCTGCCCGGAGGTGGCGCCGGGCGTCGGGACAGGCCGCGACGGGGTGCTGCTCGGATTCGGGGACGGCGTCGGCAGCCCCGTCGTGGGACCCCTCGGTGCCGGCGCTCCGTGCGCCGCTGCGCCGGTGGGGCTTGCCGCCGCGCGCCCGGCGCAGCAGGTCGGCGACCTCGTGCTGGAACGCGGGGTCGTCGGGCCGGTACGGCTCCGGGAGCGCGATGCGGCCGATCGGCTCGGGCGCGGCCTCGAAGTCGCGGGCGTGGCGGGTGAGCACCTTGGCGTGCGGGTTCACCAGGCGCACCCGGGCCTGGCCGTGACGGCGCGTGTTGGACAGCACCGCCGCGCGTCCGTAGGCGGTGGAGGCCGGGACGATGTCGCCGGGTTGGAGGCGCGACACCGCGTCGTCGATGGCGCTGCGGGCGGGCGGGCTCCGGCGGGCGCTTCGCTCCTCCTCGACCAGCCGCCGGTACTCGGCCACGTCACCCCGGTCGCACACGGCGTCGCGCTGCTGCTCGCGCACCTCACGGCGCCGCTCGAGGCGGCGGGCCACCAGACGGGTGACGGACGCGTCGGTCTGGTACTGCGCGAACGACTGCTCGAGCAGGCGGTGGGCCTCGTCGGGGCCGTGCCGGCGCACCAGGTTCGCCGCCATGTTGTACGTGGGACGGAAGGCCGACGTCAGCGTGAACCGGCGGCTCGAGGCCAGCGCCGCGACCTGGTCGAAGGTGACGAAGGGCGACCACAGCACCACGGCGTGCCCGACGGGGTCGAGGCCCCGGCGCCCGGCACGACCGGTGAGCTGGGTGTACTCGGCGGGCGTGAGGGGCTCGTGGCGCTCGCCGCGGAACTTGTTGAGGTTCTCGATGACCACCGAGCGCGCCGGCATGTTGATGCCCAGCGCGAGCGTCTCGGTGGCGAACACCACCTTGACCAGGCCCGACGAGAAGCACTCCTCGACGGCCTCCTTGAACGGCGGCACCATGCCGGCGTGGTGCGCCGCGATGCCGGCCTCGAGCGCGGTGGCGAAGCGGTCGTAGTGCAGCACGTCGAGGTCGGCGTCGGTGAGCGACTCGACGTGGCGCTCGGCGATGCCACGGATCTGCTCCGCCTCGTCGCGGGTGGTGAGCCGGGTGCCCGAGTCGAGCAGGGCCGCCGCGGCGTCGTCGCAGCCCGCCCGGCTGAACACGAAGTAGATGGCGGGCAGGAGGTGCTCGGCGGCCAGCCGGTCGACGACCTCGAGGCGCCGCGGGGTGCGGTACCTGCGGCGCGGCCGGCCCCGGCCGCGGGTGCCGGGCACGTCGCCTGCGTCGAAGGAGGAGCCCTCGGGGTTGGGTCGCCCGTCGAGCAGGGTGGGCACCAGGCGCAGGTGGTCGAGCACCCGGTCGCCGACGAGGTAGTGGTGCAGCAGCTCGACCGGTCGGTGGGTCTCGACGATGGTGCTGGTGGGCCCCCGCACGCTGGCGATCCACCCGGCCAGCTCCTCGGCGTTCGACACCGTGGCCGACAGGCACACCAGCTGCACGTCGGGAGGCGTGTGGATGATGACCTCCTCCCACACGGCACCGCGGTAGGCGTCCTGCAGGTAGTGCACCTCGTCGAGCACGACGCAGGCGAGGCCGTCGAGCGCGGGCGAGGCCGCGTAGAGCATGTTGCGCAGCACCTCGGTGGTCATCACCACCACGGGCGCGTTCGCGTTGACGGCGTTGTCGCCCGTGAGCAGGCCGACGCGGTCGGCGCCGTGGCGCGCCACGAGGTCGCGGTACTTCTGGTTCGAGAGGGCCTTGATGGGCGTGGTGTAGAAGGCCTTGCGCCCGGTCGCCAGCACCCGCGCCACCGCGTGCTCGGCCACGACCGTCTTGCCCGACCCGGTAGGCGCCGACACCAGCACGGCGTGGCCCTCGTCGACGGCCGCCACGGCGTCGAGCTGGAAGCGGTCGAGGACGAAGTCGGCGGTCAGCTGTGACTCCTCGGACCCGGGCATCATGCCGCCGCCCTCCGCCTCCGCCAGTCGATGACCATGCCGATGAGGATCGCGACCCCGTAGAGGAACACCATCGGGACGGCCATGAAGAGGAAGCTGATGGGGTCGCCACTGGGCGTGATCACGCCCGCCACGACCGCGATGCCGGCCACCCAGTAGCGCCACTGGTGACGGAGCTGGCGGCTGTTCACCACGCCCATCACCTCGAGCGCGACCAGGATGACCGGGAACTGGAACGCCGCGCCGAACGCCAGCATCATCCAGCCCACCAGGGTGGTGAACTTGTCGGCGGTGTAGGCGGCGGTGAAGTTCGAGCCGCCGATGCTCTGCAGCCAGTCGAGCGAGTACGGCAGGATCTCGTACGCCACCGCTGCCCCGCCGACGAACAGCAGCAGCGCCGGGCCGATGAAGGCCATGGCGTAGCGACGCTCGTTGGAGTAGAGGCCCGGCGCCACGAAGCGCCAGATCTGCCACAGCAGCACGGGCATCGCCAGGGCGATCCCGATGAAGGCCGAGAGCTTGACGCGGGTGACGAGTGGGTCGAGCGGATCGGTGTTGAGGACGTTCCCGGCGTGCCCGTTGAGCAGGCAGCTCGAGTGCTTGCACAGCTCGACCATCGGCTGGAGCAGGAAGTGGAAGACGTCGGGGAAGATGATCCACCCGACGATGCCGCCGATCAGGACCGCGATGGCGCACTTCGTGAGGCGTTGGCGCAGCTCGACTAGGTGCTCCATGAGGGTCATGGAGCCGCCGTTCGCGGCCGCAGCGCTTGCGTGTCGGTCGTCGGAGGCCATGGTGGGGGGTGCGGACGACGGCGGCCGCGTCAGCGGTCGGTGTCGGCGATCGGGGCTGCGTCGAGCGGCGTCGCGCTCGGGGCGGCGGGCTCAGCCGTGGTGGGCGCCGCCGAGGGGGCGGTGCCGGAAGAGGTGGGGACCGAGGTGGCCTGCTTGAGGTCCTTGCCGAGGTCCTGGGTGATCTCGCGGATCCCCGACGCGCCGGTGGTGTCGTCCATGACGCGGCGCATCTCCTCCTGGAACCCCCCGGAGACCTTGCGCAGCTCGCCCATGACCTTGCCGAACTTGCGCGCCATCTCCGGCAGCTTGTCGGGGCCCAGCACGATCATGGCGATGAAGAAGATGACGATCATCTTCTCGGGGCCGAAGTTCAACATCGTCGCGACTCTACCGGGGTCGACGGGTACGGAAGGTGGGCCATCCCCAGGAGTTCGGTTCCGGCGGCCTCTCCGGATGACCCTCGCGCCCGCCGGGCGGCGCCGGACGGGTGGCTCAGCGGGGCCGGAGCTGGTCGGCGCGGCGGCGTGCCGTGGCCGACTCGGCCCGGACCTCGGCGACCGCGGTCTGGATCTCGCCCAGCCGCAGCAGCTCGTGGCGCAGACCCGCACCCAGGTCGCCGGCCCGGCGGGCCAGCGTGGCGGCCACCAGGACGCCGAGGATCAGGACCAGCGGCGGGATCGCCCACAACATGCCCATGACCGGACGCTACCGGCCCTCGGACATCAGCGCCACGAACCAGGAGTCGTCGCGGGTCAGCAGCTCGTGGAAGTCGAGCAGGTCGTCGTGGGTGATCTCGGGGCCCTCGTGGGGCTCGTCGAGCTCCGCGGGAAGGTGCCAGAGCGACACCGGCGAGCCCGACGAGGCCAGCAGCTCCACGAGGCGGTTCTCCACCGGCCGCGCCACCGGGTGGCTGCACGACGGGCACCGGAACGCATACGACGAACGCTGGTCGTCGAGGCAGACCCGCACCTGGACCTGGAGGGGCGCCAGCTCGATGTCCCCACACTCGTTGCACGTAGCCCGAATGACCGCCATCACAGTCCCCCTTCACGGTCGGACAGCATCACCTCCAAGGCATCGGCGCGACGCGGGGCCGGGCATAGGGGCCAAATGGCCCATGTCTGGCGGCGGTGCCGGGTCGGCAGGATGGGTCGATGGGCCCATCTCCCGCTCCCCTGCTGCCGATCCGGTTCGCCCACCGGGGCGCTCGCGCCCACGCTCCCGAGAACACCCTCGAGGCGTTCGTGCTGGCCTGCCGCATGGGCGCGGGCGGGTTGGAGAGCGACGTGTGGCTGACGGCCGACGGCGTGGCGGTGCTCGACCACGACGGCGTGGTCGGCCGGGGTCGGCGGGCCACGCCCATCCGCCGGGTGGCCCGTGACCAGCTCCCCCCGCACATCCCCACCCTCGACGACCTGTACCGCGCCTGCGGGACGGGGCTCGAGCTGTCCCTCGACGTGAAGGACCCCGAGGCGGTCCACGAGGTGGTGCGGGTGGCCGGTACCTTCGGCGAGGAGGCCCTCCACCGGCTCTGGCTGTGCGACACCGACCCCGTCCGCCTGGCGACCTGGCGCCGGCTCGACGCACGGGTGCGGCTGGTCGGCTCGATCAGGCGACGCCGCGTCCTCACCGACCCGCGGTGCGACCCCTCGCGGCTGGCGGCTGATGGCATCGACGTCCTCAACCTGCGTGGCGACACCTGGACTCCGCGCCTGGTCACCGCCACCCGCGACGCCGGGCTGCTGGCGTTCGCCTGGCGGGTGCAGACCGGGGTCCAGGCCCGCCTCCTGCTCCGCTGGGGGGTCGACGGCCTCTACAGCGACCACGTCGACCGGCTCCGCTCCTGGCCCGCCTCCTGAGATCGTCCGACCCAGCAGGCACAGGCACCTCCGCCCTCTTCGCGCGGCCTCACAGGGCCGCGAGGCGGCCGAGGGGCCAGAGCCGCAGGAAGGCCCGCCCGACGATCAGCGACTCGGGGATCGGCCCGAAGCAGCGGCTGTCGAACGACACCGTCCGGTTGTCGCCCATGACGAACACGTACCCCTTGGGCACTCGGTAGGTGCCGGGGAACGAGCACCCGGCCACGACGGGGACGTTGGTGGTGCCCTTGGCCAGGTAGGGCTCGGCGAGCTGCTTGCCGTTGATGTGCACGTGGTCGTCGTGGATGCTCACGGTCTCCCCCGGGAGCGCCACCACGCGCTTGACCAGGTCCTTGACGTGGGCCAGCGCCGAGCACGTGGCCCAGAGCGGGTGGGTCACGTCGGTGGAGCCGGCCGAGTTGCACTTGGGCTGGCCGAACACCACCACGTCGCCCCGGTGCACCCCGTGGAGGTGGTAGCTCAGCTTGTTGACGACCACGCGGTCGCCCACCTTCAGGGTGGGGTACATCGACGACGAGGGGATCCGGAACGGCTGGAACAGGAAGGCGTTGACCAGCAGCGCGACGGCCAGTGAGCCACCGATGACCACGACCCACTCGATGGCCCCACGCAGGCGCGTGGGCTTGCGGCGGGTGCGCGTCGAGGCGGGCAGGACCACCGGGGCGACCTCGGGATCAGCCCCGACCGGCGGCGCCTCGTCCGGGTGGACGGGTTCGGGCGGCGGGGCGGTCACAGGTCGCTCAGGCTAGCGGTGCACGCCGCTGGGTCCCGTCGGGCCCCGTCAGCCCGCGCGACCCGGACCGTCGTAGCGGGCCAGCACCCGGTCGGCGGCCGCCGCGGCCAGGTCGGGGCCCCCGAGGCGGTCGTCGATGGTGACCACCCGTGCCGCGGGGCCCAGCTGCAACAGGATGCGCTCGAGCCACGGCGTGGCCGTGACGCCCAGGGTCACGCGGAGCACGCCCTCGGGGCGGTCCTCGGAGGCGATCACGGGGATGCTCTCGGCCAGCCAGCGGGTATCGGGGGCGAGGTCGAGGACGGCGCGCGGCAGGGCGTCGAGCTCGAGGAAGTCGGCGTCGTCGCCGGTGGCCGGCGGCTCGAACGGCTCGTCGAGGACCCGCGCCGCGGCGATGCGGTCGAGGCGGAACACCCGCTCCCCCTCCGCCAGGTGGCAATAGCCCGCCAGGTACCAGTGGCCGGCCTGGGACCAGAGCCGCCAGGGGTCGACGGTGCGCGTGGTGCGCTCGTCGCGGCCGTGGGAGTAGTAGTCGAGCTCGATCCTGCGGGAGGTGCTGCGGGCCTGGCGGATGGTGGTGAGGAAGTCGTCGACGCCGCCCCCGAGCCCCACGCCGAGGTCCTCACCCGGCCGGACGCCGAGCACGCCCGCCAGCTTCGCCAGGCCCCGCGCGAGCGGCCCGTCGGGGTCGGCGCCGGGCGTGGCGAGCAGGGCCGTGCCGGCCGCCACCAGCGCCAGCCCCTCCTCGGGCGTGAGACCGAGGGGCTTGCGGAACACGTCGGCGTAGAGCAGGTGGATGCGGTCGTCGTCGACCACCACGTCGATGAGCGCGTCGGGGGTGAACGGGTAGACGCCGACGAACTGCACCACCTCGAAGTCCTCGAGCAGCTGCGCCTTCGAGATCCCGAAGCGCCGGCAGGTCTCCTCGAGCGGGGCGCCGTCGGCATGCGCGGCGATCCAGGGCACGAGTGCCAGCAGCCGGCGCATGCGGTCGGTGGCGCTGACCTTGGGTGCCATCAGGCACCGCCTGCCGACAGCTCGCGCAGCCAACCCACGACGGCGTCGCGCAGCTCCGGCGGGCCGAGGACCTCGGCGTGCTCGAGCAGCCCCAGCACGAAGGTGCGGAACGCGTCGCGGTTGGTGACGGGGATCGCGACCACCACGGAGCCGTCGTCGTGGCGCTCCTCGACGGTGTCGGGGCCGAGCTCGTGCACGGCGGCTGCGGCCACCGCCGCGTCGATGCGCAGGCGCGCCAGCACCTCGTCGCCGCCGCCCGCCAGCCAGGGATCGAGCTGCAGGGCGGGTGTGCCCTCGGGACGGACGAACGCGCCGGTGCCGCCGACGGGCTGCACCGCGCCGTCGATGCGATTCAGGCGGAACACCCGACGTCCCTCGCGCGAGCGGTCGAACCCGGCGAGGTACCAGTTGCCACGCTGGAACTCGAGCCGGTGGGGCTCGACCTCGCGATCGGTGTCGCGGTAGCGGAACGTGACCACCTGCCGATCGGCCATGGCACCGAACAGGGTCACCACGTTGGGGTCGGCCGAGAGCTCGCTGGACACGTCGGGCGAGTCGGAGGCCGCACCCGCCAGTCCGCCGGGGGTGCCGCCGAGCTTCCAGAGGCCGCCGAGCCCCTGGACGCCGTCGATGCGCACCGCGGCCGTGGCGAGGTGCAGCGCGGCCAGCTCGTCGGCCGTGAGGCCGGGGTCGCGCAGGTAGTACTCGTCGTTGCGGATGAGATAGCCCTCGGCGCGCGGCAGGCTGTCGGGGATCTCCTCGATGCGGATGGGGATCCCCATCTCCCGCAGGTCGTCCTTGTCGCGCTCGAAGCTGCGCCGGAACGCCACGCGGTCGTCAGGGTAGCCGCCGACCCGCTCGCGCAGGGCCTCGGCCGTGAGCGGCACGCGGGTGTCGAGCAGGGCGGCCGTGAGGTTCATGAGCCGTTCCAGCTTGGGGTTGGCCACCACGCTCCCTGTTCCGTTCCGGCGCCTGGCCGGATCCTACGAGGCCGCGCGGATGGGGCGCGTCCAGCTCCCTCGACAGGGCGGCCTCCCACGACACGTGCCGGTGGTCGTCGGGTCGAGCCGTCAGGACCGGAGCAGCGCCACGGCGTGGGCGCCGGCCGACGCCGCGGCCGCGAAGAAGACCGGGTCGTCGGCGGGGCCGCGCCCCATGGTGGTCACCGACAGCCCGGCGGCCTCGAGCGACGTGGCCGCGTCGGCGGCCTGCACCTCGACCACGTGGTGCCGCACCGCGTGGCCGTCGAGCAGCTCGACCAGGGCGTGGGGAACAGGAACGTCGACCGGCGACCGGACGAGGTCGAGCACGGTGAGGGCATGGTGGCTCACCCCACGGTGGCGGGGCCGGGCGTCGACCCCGGACGCCCGCACGCAGAGGACCGGACGCCCGCCGAGCGCCGCCGCCGTGTCGAGGACCGGACCTGCCTCGAGCGCGCTGGTGCCGAGCTCAGACTCCGTGCCCACCACCCCGGGTCCCATGGCCACCACGGCCACGTCGGCATCGAGGTGGTGGCGCGCGAGGGCCAGCGCCGAGGGCACGCCCACGGCCTCGACATCGCCGCCGAAGGCCTGTCCGGCGGAGATGCTGCCCACGAGCAGCCGCCGGGCGCTCAGCTCGGCCACGAGGTCGCTCAGCGCCAACGGCAGGGCGCCCCCGTCGGTCATGACGTAGGCGATGCGGACCGAGGGCTTCTCTGCCCGGGCCGCCGCCACGACGACCCCGAGCTGGCTGTGCAGCGTGCACGCCACCACCGGCATGCCGCCGAGGTCGGTGGGCACACCGGGGGTGCGCTCCTCCTGCACGCCGGTGTCGGCCTGCAGGCTCGTGTAGCGGAGCTTCAGCACGTGGCCGCCGCCGGGCTCGCCCCACTCACCTCGGGTGAGGTTGGCGTGCACCACGTGCCAGCCACCGGTGCCGAGGCCGAGCTGCACCGCGGTGTCGTTGTAGAGCACCTCGTCGCCGGGCGCGACGGGCCCCGTGAGCTGCGTCAGCACGTAGGCGGGCTCACCGGCACCCTCGCCGTCGGCGTCGCGCCGCACCTCGACCCGCTGCAGCCCCGCGCGCTCCTGCATGATCCGGCCGACATGGCCGCGTCGGAACGACGGCATCAGAGGCTGGCGATGAGCTTCTCGACCCGCTCGTCGTGAGCCTTGAACGGGTCCTTGCACAGCACCGTGCGCTGGGCCTGGTCGTTGAGCTTGAGGTGCACCCAGTCGACCGTGTAGTCGCGCTTGCGCTCCTTGGCCTTGCGGATGAACTCGCCGCGCAGCCGGGCCCGCGTGGTCTGCGGCGGCTCGTCGACCGCCCGGTCGATCTCCTCGTCGGTGCACACCCGGTCGACCAGGCCGCGGGCCTGCATGCGGTAGTAGAGGCCCCGGTCGCGGTTGACGTCGTGGTACTGCAGGTCGACGAGGGCGACCTGCGGGTGCGAGAGCGGGAGGTCGTGGCGCTCGCGGTAGTGCTCGATGAGGTTGTGCTTGATGACCCAGTCGCACTCACGGTCGAGGGAGAAGGGGTCCTTCTCGATGCCGGTGAGGCAGTGCTCCCACATCTCGAGCGCCCGGGTCTCCATGGGCGGGAAGCCCCGGGTCTCGGCGAACCGGAGGGCCCGGTTGAGGTACTCCGTCTGGATCTCGAGGGCGCTCGCCTCGCGACCGTTGGCCAGGCGCACCCGCCGCGTGCACGTGAGGTCGTGGCTGATCTCGCGGATGGCACGGATGGGGTTCTCGAGGGTCATGTCGCGGAGCACCACGTTGGGCTCCTCGAGCATGCGCAGGATGATGCTGGCGGTGCCGACCTTGAGGAAGGTGGCGTACTCGCTCATGTTCGAGTCGCCGACGATGACGTGCAGCCGGCGGTACTTCTCGGCGTCGGCGTGGGGCTCGTCGCGGGTGTTGATGATGGGCCGGCTTCGGGTGGTGGCGCTCGACACGCCCTCCCAGATGTGCTCGGCCCGCTGGCTGATCGAGAACATCGCGCCCCGCGCCGTCTGGAGCACCTTGCCGGCGCCGGCGTAGATCTGTCGGCTGACGAGGAACGGGATGAGCACCTCGGCGTAGTGGCTGAAGTCGTCGCGCCGGCTGGTGAGGTAGTTCTCGTGGCAGCCGTAGGAGTTGCCCGCCGAGTCGGTGTTGTTCTTGAAGAGGTAGATGACCCCGCGGATGCCCTCTTCGCGCAGCCGCTGCTCGGCGCTGGCGAGCAGCTGCTCGAGGATGCGCTCGCCCGCCTTGTCGTGCACGACGAGGTCGTAGATGGAGTCGCACTCGGGGGTGGCGTACTCGGGGTGCGAGCCCACGTCGAGGTAGAGCCGCGCGCCGTTGGCCAGGAAGACGTTGCTCGAGCGGCCCCACGACACCACGCGGCGAAACAGGTAGCGGGCCACCTCGTCAGGGCTCAGGCGTCGTTGCCCGCGCAGC
>JADGOP010000158.1 GCA_017882935.1 Actinomycetota bacterium | reverse complement strand
GGGGCGCGGGCCTCGGCGGTCGATCCCCGGCCCGAGGTCGCCACGGCCGCGGCCCGCGCGGCGGTGCCGGTCGCCGCCGCGCGGCTCTCGGTGTCGCTGTCCCGACCCACGGGCCCGCCTCCGGAGGTGCGGGTCGAGGTGCGCGAGCGCGTGGTCACCGACGTTCCCATCGTTGGGCCCCTGCTCGGCGACGTCACCGTCAGCGCGTCGGCCACCATGGCGGTCGAGGGATAGACAGCCCTGCCCGCAGCAGGGCCACGGCCCCGGCCTTGTCGAGCGGCTCGTTGCCGTTGCCGCACTTGGGCGACTGCACGCACGACGGGCACCCCGCGAGGCAGCCGCACGCCTCGATGGCGGCGAGCGTCGCGGCGAGGTGGCGATCGGCGGCGTCGAACCCCAGCTCCGCCACCCCCGCGCCACCCGGGTACCCGTCGTAGATGGCCACCGTGGGCGCGCCGGTGTCGTCGAGCCACAGCGTGGAGATGCCGCCCACGTCCCAGCGGTCGCAGATGGTGAAGAGGGGGAGCAGCCCGATGGCGGCGTGCTCGAGGGCGTGCAGGGCGCCGGGCAGGCGCTCGGGCGACACGCCCGATGCGGCCACCACCCCGGCGTCGAACGTGTACCAGAACGACCGGGTGACGAGGGTGCTCGGGGGGAGCTCGAGGTCGACGTTCTCGATGACCTCACCCGTGAACGAGTCGGTGCGCTGGTAGCCCACCACCTGCGAGCGCACCGCGACCGGACCGAGCGACAACGTCAGCGCGCCGACCTGCCGGGTGCGGTCGGTGCCGAGGAGGTCGAGGTCCGACGAGCTGCGGGGCCGGGTGGTCGTGGCGCCGTTGTCGGGCTCCACGATGGCCGCCCGGTCGTCGTAGTCGAGCAGCTGCACGCGGTAGGCCTGGCCCTGGTGCAGGTAGCTGGCGCCAGGGTGCACCGTCGCTGCCGCCCGGGCCGAGTCGACGGTGCCCACCAGCACACCCGAGGGCAGGGCGATGCGGATCTCGCCGCCAGACCCGCTGCGCAGCCCGATGTCGGGCGCCGGATCGCCGCGTCCGGACCACACCGCCGCCACCTTCGGCTCGTCGCCCTCGGTGGAGGCGCCCCGGCGCAGGACGCGCACCGGGCGGAACCGCAGCCGGTCGGCCAGGACCAGCCGCCGCACCCCGTCGTCGAGCAGGTCGCCCCACCACACCGCGTCGTCGGAGGTGAGCGGTTGCTCGAACGCCGCGCAGGCGAGTTGGGGGTCGAGCACGAAGGGGTTGGCCGGGTTCACCACCGCGGGCTCAGGTGGCCGCGTGAAGACCTCGTCGGGGTGCGTCATGAGGTACTGGTCGAGCTGGTCGGTGCCGGCCACGAGGACGGCCAGCGACGGCCCGGTGCGGCGTCCGGCGCGCCCGATCTGCTGCCACAGCGAGGCGATGGTGCCGGGGAAGCCACTCATCACGGAGGCGTCGAGCCCGCCGATGTCGACGCCCAGCTCGAGCGCGCTCGTGGCGACGACCCCCTTGAGGCGGCCGCTGAAGAGCTCGGCCTCGATGGCACGGCGCTCGGTGGCCAGGTAGCCGGCGCGGTAGGGCCGCACCAGCCCGGCATCGGCGGGGGGCAGGCGCCGGGCGACCTCGGCGGCCACGACCTCGGTGGCGCGGCGGCTGCGCGTGAACGCGATGGTGCGGTGGTCGGCGCCGACCAGGGCCGCGGTGATCGCTGCGGTGAGCCGGGTGGTCGACTCGCGGGCCCCGGTGCGCGCGTCGAGCAGGGGTGGGTTGAACAGCGCCACGTAGCGGTCGCCGCGCGGTGCCCCGTCGTCGAGGATCTCGGTGACGTCGAGACCGCTGAGCGCCGCGGCGAGGTGGGCGGGGCGGCCGATGGTGGCCGAGCAGAAGACGAACGTGGGGTCGGATCCGTAGAACGCGCACAGCCGTCGCAACCGCCGCAGCACGTGCGCCACGTGGCTGCCGAAGATCCCCCGGAGCGTGTGGAGCTCGTCGACCACGACGTAGCGGAGGTTGCGCAGGAAGGTGGCCCAGCGGGCGTGCGCGGGGAGCATGCCGACGTGGAGCATGTCGGGGTTGGTGAACACCACCGTGGCGTTGCGCCGCACCCAGGTGCGCTCCTCGGGCGAGCTGTCGCCGTCGTACGCGGCCGCCACCACGCCTGGGAGGTCGAGCTCGGTGAGCGCCCGGAGCTGGTCGTGTGCGAGCGCCTTCGTGGGGAAGAGGAGGAGGGCGTTGGCGGGCGCGCCCGGGGCGTCACCCGCGGTGGCCGCAACGTGCGCGGCGTCGCCGATGGCGGCCTGGTACACCAGCGACTTGCCCGACGCGGTGCCCGTGGCGATTGCCACCGAGTGGCCTTGGCGCACCAGGTCGAGGGCCCGCGCCTGGTGCGACCACAGGTCGGCGACGCCCAGGCGGTCGCGGACGGAGGGCGGAAGGGGGAGCGCGGTGTCGGCGTGGCGGGCGGCGCGCGCCGGCAGGTGCTCGACCCGGATGAGGCCCTCGGCGTCGGTCGGCTCGCCGCCGCGCTCGGGCTCGCCCAGGCGCTCCAGCTCGGCGAGCACCGCGGCGAAGTGACCGAAGCCGGCGCCGCTCATCGCAGGCGCGCCAGGGTGCCGCCGGGGGCACGGTCGGTGCTGATCATTGCGCGGCGCACCCGACGCCGGGAGTTCTTGCGTCCTGTAAGGTTCCTGTCGCTCTCTCGGCGGCAAGGAGCTCCCCCCATGGATCTCGGACTCGACGTCACGCAGCGTGACCGCTGGACCGTCCTCGCCGTCTCCGGTGAGGTCGACGTGGCCACCGCCCCCCGGCTGCGCGAGCAGCTGGTGCAGCTCGTCAACGAGGGCCACCACCACCTGGTGGTCGACCTCGAGGGCGTCGACTTCCTCGACTCCACCGGCCTGGGTGTGCTCGTGGGCGCGCTCAAGCGGGTGCGGCTGCAGGACGGTGAGCTCACGCTGGTGTGCACGCAACCACGGATCGTCAAGGTGTTCGACATCACCGGGCTGTCGAAGGTGTTCACGCTGCACGAGTCGGTCGACTCCGCCGTCGCGGCCTGACCGATGCCGGAGCAGCCTGGCGCCAGTGAGATCCGCCTCACCATCCCGGCCCGTCCCGACTTCCTGGCGCTGGCCCGGCTGGTGGTGGGCGCGGCCGCGTCGGTCGGGCCCTCGCTCGACGACGGCCGCATCGCCGACCTGCGGCTGGTGGTGTCGGAGGTCTGCACCAACGCCATGGAGGCGAACTGGCGCGCCAGCGCGGCCCGGCTGGGCGCCTCGGTGAGCCTCCTGGCCGAGGAGGCCGCCACGCGCATCGACTCGGCCGTCATCGACGGCGCCGACGCGGTGCGCATCAACTGCACGGTCGCGCTGCACGAGGTCGTGGTGGCGGTGACCGACTGTGGTTCCGGGTTCGAGCCGCCCACGACCCCCCACCCGCCGGTCACCGACCCCGCCCGCCTCGACTTCGAGCGGGGGCTCGGGCTGCCCCTCATCCAGTTCCTGGCCGACCACGTCGAGTTCGACTCGGCTCCCACCGGGACCACGGTCACCGCCGTCGTCCGCGATCGCTAGCCGCCGCGGACCGGGCGCTAGACCAGATAGCGGATCTGCCCTTCCGAGGCCTCGATCACGGCGTGCACGGCCTGGTGGAGGTAGCCGTGCAGCTCTTGGAAGCGCTCGGCCTCGGGGTCGGCGGCGGCGGTGTCGGCCGGGGCCTCGCTGCCCTCGGGGCCGTCGTCGTCGGCGAGCAGCTCGAAGGCCTCGTCCCAGTCGGTCTCGGCGGCCTGCACCCGCAGCCGCATGGTGGGTGCCTGGAGCAGCGCGCGGTCGAGGTCGCCGACGATGGTGACGACGACGTCGGTGGTGGTCATGACGCCCGGTGTCGAGAGCAGGTTCAGCGCCTGGAGCTTGCGCATGGCCATGGCGGCGATGAGCACCGGGTCACCCAGCTCGGTGACCGCGGAGTCGACCTCGCGCAGGTCGAGGGTGACGTGGGGCGGCACGTCGAACCAGTTGCGGAGCGACTCGAACAGCTCGGCGGTCACCCCGTGCAGCGCCAGCAGCTCGTCGGGCTTGGCGATGGTGATGGTGGGGTCGTCGTCGGGGGAGTCAGGGTCCATGGCCCTCCCAGTCTGCCGCCTCGGCCACCCCGAACGTGCCGAGCCAGGCCTCGGCCTCGGCGCGCGAGCGCAGGCGCACGAAGCGGAGGTGCCCGAAGCGGGGGTCGGTCATGGCGGCGCCGTAGCGCTCGACGTACTTGGCGTGCTGCGTCCAGGCCCAGGCGACGATCGAGCGCTGCGGGTCGAGGCGCCAGAGGTTGCCGAGCGGCTCACGGTTGCCGTTCCACAGCTCCTGCCGCGTCGTGACCCGGCGCACCGTGCGGCGCACCACCTGGGCCATGACGGTGCGGCGGGGGAGGTCGAGCCACACGACCGTGTCGGCCCGCTCCCACACGGGGCCGTCGAGCACCACGGTCCGGTAGTTGCCGTCGATGACCCACCCGTCGGCCCGGGTGAGCGCGTCGATCACCTCGAGGAACTCGTCGGCGGGGCGCTCGGTCCAGCCCGGTTGGTGGAAGTGGCCGTCGAGCTCCTCGAACGGCACGCCGAGGCGCGCCGCGAGACGGCGGCCGAGCGTCGACTTGCCGGACCCGGCGTTGCCGACGAGCGAGATGCGGCGAGGCGCGCGGGAGGGGTCGGGGGTCCCGTTCACCGCGCGGGTCGTTCGGGCGGCGCCGGGCGCATGGCGGCGTCGAGGACCGTGAGCACGCCGCTCGAGTACCCGGGGTCGGGCCGGCCGCCCGTCTGGAGGATGGCGATGAGGAGCGCGATCACCACCGCCTCGAGCCCGCTGGCGAGGTCGTCGGGGTCGACGTCGGCGCGCACCGTCCCCTCGGCCTGCCCCCGCCGGATGGCTGTGGCGAGGCCGACTCGCAGCTGCACCTCGGTGGGGAGCATCGCGAGGCGCTCGGCGCCTGCGCCCTCCTCGCCGGCGATGATGCGTCGCGCCAGCGGGTGGTGGTCGAGCGCAGCGAGCAGGCGGGCGAAGACGCCGGCGAAGTCACGGTCGAAGCTGCCCTCGATCACGTCGGGCAGGGCCTCGGCGACGAGCCCGGCCACGTCGGCATCGACCGCGGCCTCGAACAGCCGCAGCTTGGTGGGGAAGTAGGCGTAGACCGCGCTGGCGCTGAGACCCACCTCACGGGCGACGGCGGGCACCGAGGTGCCGCGCAGCCCGGCAGCGGCGAGCTGGCGCACCGCGACGTCGAGGATGGCCTGACGGGTGCGTGCGCCCTTGGTGGGCTCGAGCTCTTCCGGGTCGACCGCCATCGGCGGACCGTACCACGAAGTGTTGGATTGACCGAATCCAACACTTCCTCTAGGGTGGGCGTCATGACGATCGCACCCGCCGCGAGCCCTGCCCCCGTCGACGCCGACCGCGACGCCCGCACCGTGAGGGTGCGACGGCTCAACGCGGCGTCACTCCGCAAGGTCATCGACCCCGACCTCGACCTGCCCGGCGAGGTCGGTCCCGGCGCCGTGCTGCCGCGCGAGCTGCTCACCGTGGCGGGCCTCCTCGGCGCGGTGGTAGCGGTTCACCTCGCGCACGAAGGGGTCGGTGTCGGGGTGCTCGACCGACCTCGCCTGCAGCAGGTCGGGGCCCTCCTCGCCGGTGAGGATCATCACCATGAACAGCGCTTCATGGCGCAGCGCGAGGCCGGTGAAGAAGCGGTCGACCCGGCGCAGCAGCCCGCGCGTGAAGGGGTTGCGGGCCGCGGGCCCGATCTGCTCGATGACGCGGATGAACAGCCGCGAGTGGCGGGTCTCCTCGCCCAGCTCGTGCAAGGCGTAGACGACGCGGGGGTCGACCAGGTCGGGCGTGTACGCCAGCTGGCGGCCGAAGCCGGCGAGCAGCAGCGACTCGAACCGCACCCCGGCGTCGAGCACCGAGGCCAGCTCCTCGCGCGAGAGCGTGGCCCACTGCTCGTCGGTGAGGTCGAGGTCGAGGCCCGCCACGGTGAGCAGCTCGCGCGGCAGCACGGCGCCGGGACCGACCTCGCCGGGCAGGTCG
>JADGOP010000157.1 GCA_017882935.1 Actinomycetota bacterium | reverse complement strand
CCCGTTGCACTCCCCAGCCACGCCCCACCCAGCGTTCTGGGCACGGAAAGCGTCGCTGAGCGACGGAATGCGTGCGCAGAAGGCCGGCGAGGACCGGCCCGGCGTCAGCCGAGGGTGGCGCGCCGGGCGGTGTGGCGGACCAGGTCGGCCAGCTCGGCGGGGTGCGTGAGCGGGGCACCGTGGTCGGCGCCGGCCACGCAGATCAACTCGGCGTCGGGGATGCGCTCGGCGAGCCACTCGGCGGACCGGCGGTGCCGCGGCCCGGTGGCCGACCCGTACGAGACCACCACGGGGACCGACACCAGCGAGGGGTCGTACGCCAGGTCGGGCACCTGGAGCGAGGAGATCTCGGCGATCATCGAGGCGCCCTCGGCCCGGCGCTCGGCACGGGTCCGTGCGGGCAGCCGCTCCCACAGCCGGTCGCCGAGCATGCGCCGCAGGAACAGCTCGGCCGCGTCGCCGGCGGCGTCGTCGCCGGGACCGGCCGCGTCGATGTCCCACCGCGTCCACCAGTCGGCCCAGGGCGACGGGGCCTCGTAGGCGAACACCGACCGGATCTGTCGCGGGGCGAGGACCGCGGCGGCCAGCGCCACGACCCCGCCGAAGCTGTGCCCGGCGAGGACCGCGCGCCGGCCGTCGAGGACCGCGAAGAGGTCGTGCACGTGCTCCTCGAGGCCGCCGGGCCCGAGCCCCCGGGAGCGTCCGTAGCCACGGCGGTCGTAGCGCACGACGGTGGCATCGTCGAGGCGTCGGGCGAGCCGCGCCATGCCCGCCGAGCGGTCCATCGTGCCGTGGATCAGTGCCACCACCGCGTCGTCGGGCCACCAGCCGGGGGCGGGCTCGCGGGGCGCCGACTCGACCACGTGCAGGCCGTCGCGGTCCAGCACGCGGGCGGCACGACTGCTCGGGAGCGACACGGGAGCGGAGGCTACCCGGGGGTCGGCGCGGGCCCGGCCGGGCGGGGGTCGGAGTGGCGACCGGTACGCTTGCCGCCCGATATGGAGCTCCTGTTGATCCGCCACGGCCTGCCCATCCGCATCGAGAGCGACCAGGCGGTCGATCCCGGTCTCGCGGCCCTCGGCCACGACCAGGCCGACGCGCTCGCGACGTGGCTCGAGGCCGAGCCGCCCGATGCGCTGGTGAGCAGCCCCATGGCGCGGGCGCTCGAGACCGCGGCCCACGTCGCCGAGCGCTTCGACCTCACGCCGGTCGTCGACGACGACCTCGCCGAGCTCGACCGTGGCGCCACCGCCTACATCCCCCTCGAGGAGCTCAAGGGCACCGACGACCCCCGCTGGATCGAGCTGATGGGTGACTGGGTCGGGCCCGCGGGTGCCGGTCGCCGGGCCGAGTTCCAGACCCGCGTCGTGGCCGCCATGGAGCGGCAGATCGAGGCCCGCCACGGACGCCGGGTGGCGGTCGTGTGCCACGGCGGCGTCATCAACGCCTTCCTGTCGAGCCTGCTCGGCATGGAGCAGACGCTGTTCTTCGAGCCCAACTACACGAGCATCAGCCGGGTGCTGGCGCACCGCGACGGCCGCCGCCAGCTCCACACCGTCAACGAGACCGCGCACCTGCGCACCGTCGGCGACGTCCTCCCCCTCTGACCCCCGTTCGAAATGTTCTGTGGGAAGCCCCGGAATCAGGCCACTTTCGGGGTTAGCTACAGCAAGCGCTCGCCGCGCTTGCTGTAGTTCCCCCCAGAAGTGCCCGCATTGCGGGGCTTCCCACAGAACATCTGCGGCATGCGGTGGGGGTCAGTTGCGGGGGACATCGGTCCAGGGGAGCGACTTGTCGACGCGGGGCTCGCCGGGCAGGCCCAGCACGCGCTCGCCCAGGATGTTGCGCATGACCTCGGTGGTGCCGCCCTCGATGGAGTTGGCCCGGGTGCGCAGGAAGACCTTCTGCGGCACCTGCTCGAAGTTCATGGCGAGCGTGGGCTGCACCATCTCGTACGTGTCGTAGAGCATCCCCGCGGGCCCCATCAGCTCGACGTTGAACGAGGAGATGTCCTTGTTGAGCTCGGCGAAGGCCACCTTGCCGATGGACCCCTCGGGGCCGGGCGTCCCCACGCGGCGCGCCTGCGCGGCACGCCAGTTGGTGAGCCGCAGCACCTCGGCCCGCACCCACAGCTGCATCAGCTGGTCACGCGTGGCCCCGTCGGTGAGGCCGCGGTCGCGCCACAGGTCGACAGCCTTGCCGATGAGCCCCGACCCGCGCGGCGGCACGTTCCCACCGATCGACACCCGCTCGTTCATCAGCGTCGTGAGCGACACCCGCCAGCCATCGCCCACCTCACCCAGCCGGTTGGCGTCGGGCACCCGGGCGTCGGTGAAGTACACCTCGTTGAACTCGGCCTCGCCGGTGATCTGCCGCAGCGGCCGCACCTCGACGCCGGGCTGGTGCATGTCGACGATGAAGTAGGTCATGCCACGGTGCTTGGGGAGGTCAGGGTTGGTGCGGGCCACGAGCATCCCCCAGCGGGCGATGTGCCCGAGGGTGGTCCACACCTTCTGGCCGTTCACGGTCCACTCGTCGCCGTCGAGCACCGCCCGGGTGGCGAGGCTCGCCACGTCGGAGCCGGCACCGGGCTCGGAGAACAGCTGGCACCACACCTCCTCGCCGGTGAACAGCGGTCGGAGGTAGCGGGCGCGCTGCTCGGAGGTGCCGTGACTGGCAACGGTCGGCGCACCCATGCCGTAGCCGATGGGGTTGGCCGCGTACGGGTGCGGGGCGTGCGCCCGGCCGAGGCGCTCCTGGACCAGCTTCTGCAGCGACGGCGGCAACCCGAGGCCACCGCAGCCCTCGTCGAAGTTGACCCATGCGAGGCCGGCGTCGAACTGGGCGCCGAGGAAGTCGCGGGTGCTCGTCGTGGCGGGTGGGTGGTCGGCGAGCAGGGTGTCGACGAGCGCGAGGACCCGCGCCGCGTCGAGGTCGGTGTCGGCGGCGTCGGCGGACGGGCCGGCGGAGGCGGACGGGTCGTCGACCACGGTCATGGGTGGGCTCCTCGGGGCGGCGGCCGACCCTCGGCCGCGTCGCCGAGACGCTACTTGACCGCCCAGTCAAGATTCCTGCCCGGGCGGTCGGCGAACCGCCGTGCCCCACCCGGCCGCGAGGGCGGCGACCAGTACCCTCGGCGCATGCCGCCCAGCGCCTGGCCGTTCCTGAACCACCCGGGCCCGCTCGCGTTCGCCCACCGTGGCGGTGCCGGCGACTGGCCCGAGAACACCATGCCGGCGTTCGAGGCAGCCGTGGCCCTCGGCTACCGCTACGTCGAGACCGACGTGCACGTGACCTCCGACGGGGTCCTCCTGGCCTTCCACGACGACCAGCTCGACCGCGTCACCGACCGCACCGGCGCCATCAGCGAGCAGCCCTGGTCGGTGGTGCAGGAGGCCCGCGTCGACGGCCGCGAGCCCATCCCCCTCCTCGAGGACCTGTTGGGCACCTGGCCCGACCTCCGGGTGAACATCGATCCCAAGCACGACGGTTGCGTCGACGCCCTGGTCGACGTCATCCGACGCACGGCGAGCATCGACCGCGTCTGCCTCGGCTCCTTCTCCGACCGCCGCCTCGCCACGCTCCGCGGTCGCCTCGGCACCGGGCTCTGCACCTCGCTCGGGCCGCGTGGCCTGGCCCGCCTCCGCGTCGCGTCGTACCGGCTTCCGGGGGGCTCCGTCGCGGCGGGGTGCGCCCAGGTGCCCCGGGAGGTGAAAGGACACGTCCTCGTCGACGAGCGCTTCCTCGCCACCGCGCACGAGCAGGGCCTGCAGGTGCACGTCTGGACCATCGACGACCCCACCGCCATGGCCGAGCTGCTCGACCTCGGCGTCGACGGCATCATGACCGACCGCCCGGCCGTGCTGCGCGGGGTCATCGAGGCCCGCGGCGAGTGGCAGCCGGGCTGACGCAGGCCCGGCCCCTGTCTGCGAGGCCCCTCAGTCGGTGAAGACCGGGGCGCGCTTCTCGAAGTAGGCCATCACGGCCTCGACCTGGTTGGGGCTGCCGATGAGCTCCTGCATGAGCCGCGACTCCTCGAGGAACGAGTCACCGAGCGGCCGGGTGCCTGCGGCGTTGAGCAGGGCCTTGGTGCCGCGGATGGCGAGCGGGTTCTTGCCCGCGATCTCGGTGGCGAGGGCCAGCGCGTCGGCCCGGGGATCGGCGGACGTGCGCGTGGCCAGGCCGAGCGCCACCGCCTCCTCACCCGACACCATGCGCCCGGTGAACGACAGCTCCTTCGCCACGTCGATGCCCACGAGCCGGGGCAGCACCTGCAGGCCGGTCATGTCGGGCAGCAGCCCCCAGCGGATCTCGAGCACCGAGAGCTTGGCGTCGGGCGCCACGATGCGGATGTCGGCGCCGAGCGCGATCTGGAGCCCACCCCCGAGCGCCGGCCCCGACACCGCCGCGATGACCGGGACGGGAAGCTCGGTCCAGGCGTAGGCCGCCTGCTGCGCCAGGTTGGTGATGCGACCCGCGAGCCGGTCCGTGAGGCGACCGGCCATCGACAGCAGCGCGATGGCGTCGTCGCCCAGGTCGGCGTCGGAGGGCGAGTCGTCGGCAGCGCCATCGCCGCCGCCTGCCATGGCCTGGAAGCTGCCGAAGTCGAGCCCGGCGCAGAAGCCCCGGCCCTCGCCCGACAGCACGACCGCCCGGATGCTGCGATCGGCAGCCACCCGGTCGGCCGCCGCGGCGAGCGCGGCGAACATCGGCGGGTCGATGGCGTTGAGCTTGTCGGGGCGGTTGAGCCGGACGTCGGCGACACCCTCGTGGACGGTCACGGTCACGCGTTCAGCCATGGGGTCAGTCTGCACCATGGGCTCGCGGGGTCGGGTCGGCGTGGGGAGCCACCGGCTGCGACGGCGGAGGTGGGATGCTGGTCGTCTCCGCACCATGGTCCACCACGCCCACGCCTCCCGCCGCCGCTCGCCCGTGCGCGCGCTCACCACCCTGGCGGTGGCGCTGCTCGCGATCGTCGCCACCACGCCCACCGCCGTCGCCGTGGCCGGCGTGGCCCCCCGGGCCGACCCGATCGGGGCCAACGGCAGGCCCGCGCCGCACATCGACCCGCTGCTCGACCGGGTGCCCGTGGTCGGCGCGGGGTACGAGCAGGCCCGCGCCGGGTACGACCAGGTCACCGCCCAGCTCGCCGCCGACGTCCGTGCCCACACGGCCGCGGTGCAGCGCCTGGCGACGCTCGAGGCGCTCGCCTCCCGCCTGCAGGTCGCCATCGTCCGCGACACCGCCGTCGCCCGCCGCGCCTCCCGCCACATCGCACGGCTCCGCACGCGGTTGCGAGCGCTGGCGATCGAGGCCTACACCGGCGTGGGCGGCGACGACACCGAAGCGTCCGCCGTGTCGAACTACGACCTCGGTGCCCTGACCCGCGCCGAGACCAAGACGGCCCTCCGCCAGGAGGTCACCCAGGACAGCGCCTCCCAGCTCGGCACGCAGCTGCGCATCCTCGGGCGGGCCGACGACCGGCTCACCCGCAACCGGGCGCGCCTGGCCGCCACCCGCGCAGCCATCGACGCCACCACCCGTGCGCGCGACGACGCCACGGCGGCCATCACCAACGACACGGCGCGGCGCGCGGTCGCCAAGGCCGACCTGCTCGCAGCCCGCGCGATCTCCGACGTGCGCGGCACCGACCTCCCACTCGTGGCGCTCGACGCCTACCGCCACGCCGCCGACCTCGCCAACCTCACGAGCCCGGGCTGCGGGATCTCCTGGACCCTGCTCGCGGGCATCGGCGCCATCGAGTCCGACCAGGGCACCTACTCCGGGGGCTCGCTCGACGCCCTCGGTCACGTCTCGGTCCCCATCTACGGCCCGATGCTCGACGGCACCCATGGCAACAAGCGCATCCCCGATACCGACGGCGGTGCGCTCGACGGCACGCCGAAGGGCGACCGAGCGGTGGGGCCCATGCAGTTCATCCCGAGCACGTGGCGGTCGGTGGCGACCGACGGCGACGGCGACGGGACCGCCGACCCCGAGAACCTCTACGACGCCGCGGCCACCGCCGCCCACTACCTGTGCCGCGCCGGCCCCGGTCTCGACACCGAGGG
>JADGOP010000156.1 GCA_017882935.1 Actinomycetota bacterium | reverse complement strand
CGGCCCGCAGGAGAGCCTGCCGCTGTTCATCTACCGCAACATCCGCAACCCGTCAGCCATCACCATCCAGCGCGGGGCCACCGGAGCCCTCGTCCTGATGCTGATGGTGCTCTCGCTGTTCGCCCTGGCGCGCTGGATCGGGCGCGACCGCCGCCCCCGTGCGTCCCGCGCCCTCCGTCGCTCCGCCACGTCCGCTCGCCAGTCCTGAGGACCTTCCCATGACGCACACCACGATCGACCTCGATGACCCGACCACCCCCGACGTGCCGCCCGTGCCGCACCGCGTCCACCTCCAGGGCGGGCCACCTCCCGGGCCCGCGTCGCTCGAGGCCATCGACGCGTGTGCGTGGTTCGGCGACCACCTGGTGCTCGAAGGCGTCGACCTGCACATGCCGGCCGGCGAGGTCACCTCGCTCATCGGGCCGTCGGGCTGCGGCAAGTCCACCTTCCTGCGGCTGCTCAACCGCATGCACGAGCTGGTGCCGAGCGCCTCGTTGGCCGGGGAGATCCGGCTCGACGGCGAGGACATCTACGCGCCCGGCACCCGGGCCCAGCAGATCCGCATGCGCATCGGCATGGTGTTCCAGAAGCCGAACCCGTTCCCGGCCATGAACATCCGCGACAACGTGCTCTCGGGCCTCAAGCTGGCGCGCCTCGGCTGCCACGACAAGGACGGGCTCGTGGAGC
The DNA here is from genome assembly GCA_017882935.1 of Actinomycetota bacterium. Classification (GTDB taxonomy): domain Bacteria; phylum Actinomycetota; class Acidimicrobiia; order Acidimicrobiales; family Iamiaceae; genus JADGOP01. The sequence continues at coordinate 5,408 of JADGOP010000156.1, read as the reverse complement.
AGTCGCTCGAGCGCGCCGGCCTCTGGCGCGAGGTGCGCGACCGCCTGCACCAGCCCGGCGGGGCCCTGTCGGGTGGCCAGCAGCAGCGCCTGTGCATCGCCCGGGCGCTCGCGGTGCAGCCCAACGTGCTGCTCATGGATGAGCCCTGCTCCGCGCTCGACCCCACCTCCACCCGCCGCATCGAGGAGACCATCGCCGAGCTGCGCCACGAGGTGACCGTGGTGATCGTCACGCACAACATGCAGCAGGCGCTGCGGGTGTCGGACCACTGCGCGTTCTTCCTCGCCGAGGAGAACGAGCCCGGCTACGTCGTCGAGCACGGTCGCACCAGCAAGCTCTTCTCCAGCCCCGACGACCCCCGCACGCACGCCTACGTCGAAGGCCGGTTCGGCTGACATGCCCCGACTCCCCCGCCTCATCCGGAGCCGCCGCGGCCTGTTGCGCCTCGGCTTCGCCGGAGCGGCGCTCGGTGCGGCCACCCTCGGGGTGGCCCCGAGCGCGCCCGCCGTGCCAGCGAGCCCGGCGGTCCCCCGCGTCGCGGCCGCGCCGGCACGGCGGGCGGCCTCGCCCATCCCCATCAACGGCACCGGCTCCAGCTACGTCGGCCTCGCCATGCAGCAGTGGACGGCCGACGCCTCGCTGTCGGGCCTGACCGTCAACTACACGCCCACCAGCTCCCCCGACGGGCTCAACCGCTACGCCGTCTCGGGCAACGACTACGCCGGCACCGAGGCCGAGTTCGCCTCGCTCGGCGTCACCACCAACGTCCCGCGCGGCTTCCAGTACGTGCCCGACGTGGCCGGCGCGGTGGCCGTGATGTACCACGTGCAGGACGCGACCGGCCGCAAGATCGACTACCTCCACCTGTCACGCGGCACCATCGCCAAGATCTTCACCGGCAACATCACCAACTGGAACGACCCGGCCATCACCGCCGACAACCGCGGGCTGAAGCTGCCGTCGCACCCCATCCGGGTGGTCTTCCGGTCGAGCCCCTCGGGCACCACCGGCCTCTTCTACGACTTCATCGCCCACATCAACCCGGGCATGTTCAACGCCTGGGCCTCGAAGAACGGGCTCTCGACGAGCGTCCGCATCATCGACCTGAGCACCGCGCCCAACTTCACGCCACTCAACCTGGGCCTCGACGGCTCCGACCAGATCGCGCAGTACGTGGCCAGCCCCGGCGGCATGTGGTCGATCTCCTACGACGAGTTCGGCTACGCCAAGACCTACGGCGCCTCCGCGGCATGGGTCGACAACGGGGGCGGCAAGTGGGTGCTCCCCTACGCGGGCAACATCTCCGCCGCGCTCAACAGCGCCAAGCTGCGCCCGGACCTGAGCCAGGACCTCTCGGGCGTCTACACCACCTCCGACCCCACGGCGTACCCCATCTCGGCGTACAGCTACATCCTCACGCAGTGTGCCGCGTCCGGCTCGCGCGCCACGTGCAAGGGCAACTACTCGAACGCCGGCATCGCCGCCACGCTCACGAAGTGGCTGCGCTACATCGCCTGCGACGGTCAGGTCTCGATGGCCCGCATCGGCTATTCCCCCCTGCCGCCCAACCTCTCGCAGGAGATCGCCAACTCGATCGGTCGCATGAACGGCACCGCCGCGGAGACGCTGACCGCCGGCAACTGCGTCAACCCCCGGTTCCGCGGCTCGCTCGGCGCGGGCGCGTACGGTCCGCCCGATCCCTACCTATCGCTGCCCGCAGGTGGCCTCGGCGGCACGGGCGCGACCGGGTCCGGAGCGACCGGCGGCGGCACGGGCGCGACAGGGGTCGTCGGCTCCGGCGCGGCGGGCTCGGGCGCGACGGGGACCGGTGCGACCAGTTCGGGCACCGGCGCCACCGCGAAGGCCAGTGGCAAGGGCGCGGCCTCGGCAACGGCCGGTCTGGCCGGAGGGGCCCTCGCCAGCGCTGGTGGCGGCAGCGGCACCTACCGCAACGCCCAGCCCATCGTGAGCCGCCACAAGGCCGCAGATTCGTCGGGCACCTGGCTGCTCGTGATCTTCCTGGCGCTGCTCGTGATTCCCGCCGTGGCGGTCACGGCCGTGCCGCGGCTGCGCAACCGCGGCCGCCCCACCCCCGCCTGACCCTCTTCCCTTCCTCGACCACTCGCGTTCTGGGGACGGAGAGGTGCGCATGGCGCACATATCCGTCCCCAGAAGCCTGGTTGGTGGGAGTCGCTGGGGGGGGTGACTCTTCGGGCAGCGTTCACTTGCGGGGAGCGCCTCGATTCTCAATGCTGAGCAAGTTGATCAACATTGGCCTAGATCTGGAGGACCACCCCCCATGCCCCACCCCCGACCTCGCCTCGCGAGCCGCCACCGCCGGAGCCTCGCGCTCGGCGTCGCCGCGCTCGCCCTGGTCGCCCTCGCCGCCTGCAACCCCGCCCCCGACAAGAAGGCGCAGAACATCGTCATCGTCGGCGGCGACACCACCCAGGACCTCAGCGGCGTCATCGCAACCCACTACAACTCGGACCCGAAGAACACCGACCCGGACAGCGTCTACAACGTGCTGTCGATCCAGAGCTCCCCGCTGACCGTGCCGGCCGACTCGCAGGCCGACTGCGCCGCCACGACCTACCACACGCCTGCGGGCGTCGGTGAGACGTTGGCGCCCAACGCCGGCAACGCCGGGGTCGACGCGCTCAAGGCTTCGGTCGCCAACGGTGACGGCTGCGTGAGCATCGCCCGCACCGGCGGCTCGCCCCGCGCCATCGGCACCTCACCCGGCACCGACAACTCCACGTTCGAGTACTACGGCTTCGCGCTCGACGCGGTGGGCTGGGCCTCGGAGAGCACCCTGGCGCCGGCCGACATCACCCTGACCCAGCTCCGCGGCATCTACAACTGCACCTACACCGACTGGAGCCAGGTCGGCGGCACCGCCGGTCCGATCAAGCGCTACTGGCCGACGTTGTCGTCGGGCACCCGCTCGTTCTTCCAGAGCTCGGTGCTCGGCTTCGACCCCACCACCTTCAGCAGCGGGTCCTGCCCCGCGATCACGGTGATCCCGGTGAACTCGGGCACGCAGATCGTCACCAACGGTGACCAGCAGAAGGCCCTCGTGCCGTTCTCGGTCGGCAACTGGGTCGCCCAGGCCAACGGCGTCACGCCGGACATCCGTGGCGGGCTCACCATCCGCTCCCTCAACGGCGCGGCCCCGCTGTTCCTGAACGCCTCCACGTGGGAGCTCAACTCCCCGGGCAACAGCGGCAACGCCGGCGCCCCGGTGTCGGAGGGCAACGTGCTGCTCAACACGCCGACGCCGTCGTACCCGGGCATCCGCTACGTCTTCCACGTGGTGGACAACACGGAGAAGCTCTACTCGCAGGCCGTCCTGATCGTCGGCTTCGGCAACGCCGCCAACGGTTGGAAGAGCCACCTGTGCTCGGGGGCCGACGCGGCCACCATCAACCAGTACGGCTTTGCCCCGCTCGACACGAGCGCCGACGGCACCCACAACGCGGCCGGGTCCACCTGCCGCCTCTACACGCCCTAGGAGGCCGCGCTGACAGCGCGCCGCCCCGGCTTCCCGGGAAGGCTCTCCCTGCGCGGGGGAGGGCCTTCCCGGGGGCCGGGGCGGTGACGCGTCCCGGCCCCCGGGACCGCAGACTTGTCCTTCTCGATATATCCGACTACTTTGATCATCAATACGCGAAACGGCGGAGGGAGCAACGACCATGTCCATGACCCAGGCACTCCCGGAGTACGACGCCACCCTCGCGGCCACCCCACCCGCGCTGCGTCTCGTCACGCCGCCACCACCGGTCACCGTCCGCGTCGCCGACGTCCTGCTCGTCGATCCCGCGGGCTCGCTCTCGCCCACGCTCGCCACCGCCCTCACGCGCGACGGCTTGGTGGTCACCACCGCGGCGTCACCCACGGTCCTCGAGGTGGCGGTCGCTCCCACCGACCTCGTGCTCGTCCACGCCCCCGAGGGGCAGCCCTGGGCCGGCGACGACTCCTGCCGGCAGCTGCGCGGCCTCACCGCCGCGCCCATCGTCTACCTCGCCGAGGGACCGTCGACCGACCACGTCGTGGCGCTCCTCGACGCCGGGGCCGACGAGTTCGTCTCCACCCTGCTCCGTCCCCACGAGCTGGTGGCCCGGCTGCGTGCCGTCCTCCGCGGCACGCGTCGCACCAGTGCGCCGCTCCCGGTCGCCCCGGTGCCGCCCAGCCAAGAGGTGGCCGCCGACGGCCTCGTCGTCGACACCACCTGCCTCGAGGTGACCCTCGACGGGCAGGCGGTGCACTTCAGCGCCCGCGAGGCCCAGTTGCTCGCGGCGCTGCTCCGGGTGCCGGGGCACGTGGTGGCCCGCCACCAGCTGCTCGACGAGGTGTGGGGCAGCCGCGCGTCGGTGAGCACCAAGACGCTCGAGAAGTACGTCACCGCGGTCCGCAAGCGCCTCGAGGGCCACGGCGTGCCCCCCGAGCGCATCGCCGCGGTGCGCGGCTACGGCTACCGCTACCTCCCCGCCACCACCACCGCCACCTGACACTTCTGGGGACGGACATGCGCGCCGGGCGCACCTATCCGTCCCCAGAACGCGGGAGAGGGAGGGGGTGGGGGTGGGTCGGTCGGTCGGTCAGTCAGTGCAGGCGCAGGGCGGGCGAGGCGCCCGTGTCGAGTGGGCTGGCGCCGCGGTCGCGCCACGCGTACCAGCCGGCCGCGGCCACCATCGCGGCGTTGTCGGTGCACATCGCCATCGTCGGCACGTAGGCCCGACGGCCGTCCTCGGCGCACGCCTCGGCAATGGCCTCGCGCAGCCGCGAGTTCGCCGCGACGCCGCCACCGAGGCAGATCGCCTTGGCCCCGACCTCGTCGGCCGCGCGCCGGGCCTTCGCCACCAGCACGTCGACCACCGCCTCCTGGAAGCTGGCGGCCACGTCCGGGGTGGCCACCGTGGGGTGCTTGCGCACGTGGTTCACGACCGAGGTCTTGAGGCCCGAGAAGGAGAAGTCGAAGCCCTCGTCGCGCATCGCCCGAGGGAACGCGATCGCCGCCGGGTCGCCCTGCCGTGCCACCCGGTCGACGGCCGGTCCACCCGGGTAGCCCAGGCCGAGGTAGCGGGCGACCTTGTCGAAGGCCTCCCCCGCCGCGTCGTCGAGGGTCTGGCCGAGCACGTGGTAGCGGCCGGCGCCCTCCATGTGGACCAGCAGCGTGTGCCCACCCGACACGAGCAGCACCACCACCGGCATCTCGAGGTCGGGCTCCTCGAGGAAGCTGGCGTAGAGGTGCGCCTCGAGGTGGTTCACGGCCACGAAGGGCCGGTCCCACACCAACGCCAGCGCCTTGGCATGGCTGACGCCCACGAGCAGGGCTCCGATGAGGCCGGGCCCGAATGTCGCGGCCACGGCATCGATGTCGGGGCCCTCCACACCGGCCTCGACCA
>JADGOP010000155.1 GCA_017882935.1 Actinomycetota bacterium | reverse complement strand
GGGCCATCGAGGCCGTGGGCAGCCAGCCCGCCGGCCGCGCCACCACCCGCGCCGTCAACGCCCTGACCGAACCGCTGGCCCGCGAGGGCGCCGCGGTGCGCGCCCAGCTCGAGGACGACATGCCGGTCGCCGCGCGGAACCTGTCGGCTCGCGTCGTGCCGGCCGTCATCGAGACCCTCGACCCCGAGAACCTCCTCGACGCCATCGACCTGGAGGCCGTCCTGGCCAAGATCGACCTCGAGCAGCTGCTCGGCACCCTCGACCTCAACATCCTGCTCGCCCGCGTCGACATGGACGCCCTGCTGGCCCGCATCGACGTCGACGTGCTGCTCGACCGCATCGACGTCGAGAAGATCATCGAGCGGGTCGACGTCGACGCCATCGTCGAGCGCGTCGACGTCGGCCGGATCATCGCCCGCGTCGACGTCGACGGCATCATCGACCGGGTCGACGTCGACAAGATCATCGGCCGCGTCGACGTCGAGAAGCTGATCGAGCGCGTCGACGTCGACTCCCTGGTGGGGCGCACCGAGATCGGCGGCCTCATCGCCAAGTCCACGTCGGGTGTCCTCACGCACGCGCTCGACGCGATCCGCCGGCAGGGTGTGAGTCTCGACAACGTCATCGCCGGTGCCGCGACGCGCGTGATGCGCCGGGGCGGCGACGCTCTTCCCTCCGGGCCCACGCTGCTCGTCGGTGCCCCCGCACCCACGGAACCGACCGACGCGTCGGCGGCGACCACCCCGACCCTCGTCCCCGTGCCCGCCGAGGCCACCGACGCGGCCGCGCCCCGTGCCATCGCCGACGCCGACGAGGCCGTCAGCCAGCAGGGCCACTACGCCGGTGCGCTCAGCCGCCTGGTGGCCTTCGTGTGCGACTGGCTCACGGCCGGCGCCCTGTTCACGGTCGGCGTGGCGTTCCTGCGCTTCGTGGTGGAGACGATCTCGCTCCACAACTTCAGCCCCGGGCACTACCCCGTGGTCCTCGGCGCGGCATTCGTGGTGTGGCTGTTCGTCTGGTTCGCCTACCCGTGGTCGATGAGCGGCAAGAGCCTCGGCATGGCGGTGCTGGGCCTGCGCGTGGTCCGCGCCGACGGCTCCCCCCTCGACCCCAAGCACGCCGCGCTCCGCACCATCACCCTGCCCCTCGGCTTCCTCACCCTGGGCATCGGCTTCCTGGGCATCCTCTTCGGCCGCGAGCACCGGGCGCTCTACGACCGCATCGCCGGCACCGCGGTGGTCTACGACTGGGACGCCCGTGCCGCCCGCTACCGCTTCCTGGCGCGGCAGCACGACGCGCCCTGAGTCAGTCGTCGCGGCTGGCGCGGCCCACCAGCCAGCTGAGCAGCAGGACGAGGCCCACGAAGCCGAGCACCCCCAGCACCCGGTAGAGCAGCTGGCGGCTCACCGCGGCGACCTCCTCCTCGAGCGACTCGAGGTCGGCCTTGATCGCAGCAGCGCGGGGGTCGTCGTCGTTCTGGTCCGGGGTCATGCACCCAGGGTCGCGCATCGGGCGGCCGCTGTGGGCGGTCACCCGGATTGGGTGATGCACTCCTGGCCCGTATCAGGCACGCTGAGCCACACTGATCACACCATTCCTGTCGAAAGGGAAAGACAACATGCTGGCAACCGAATGGGGCACCGGACAGGTGTTCCTGTCCATGATCTGGTTCACGCTGTTCTTCATCTGGATCTGGCTCCTGATCCTCGTCTTCGCCGACATCTTCCGCAGCCACGACATGAACGGCTGGGTCAAGGCGATCTGGGTGCTGTTCGTCATCGTCATGCCGTACCTCGGCGTCTTCGTGTACCTCATCGCCCGGGGCCACAAGATGAGCGAGCACGCCGCGGCCGACGCCAAGGCCCAGGACGAGGCCGCCCGCGCCTACATCCGTCAGGCCGCGTCGTCGCCCGAGGGCGTCGCCTCCGAGCTCGAGAAGCTCGCCGGCCTCCGCGACAGCGGTGTCATCACGCCCGAGGAGTTCGAGGCCCAGAAGGCCTCCCTGCTCGCCAAGTAGGGCGCCACGCGCGGCACCCGCCGCACGTGCTGAACGACCCAGGAGGGTCGGTGCCGCACCGGTCGCGAGACCAGCGGCGCCGGCCCTCCTGCCGTTTTCCGGTCACCAGATCTCGCTGGCGCCCTTCACGACGAGGTAGATGCCGACGATGAGCGACAGGATCACGATCGCCCGGTCGCGGTGGCGGTCGATCCAGGCTCGGAGGGCACCGAGCCGGGCCCGCGCCCGGTCGGGGTCGATGAGCGCGTAGATCTCCATGCCCGCGAGCACCGAGGTCGCGATGAGGCCGAAGAGCACGGCGGCCAGGACCGAGCCGGCGTCCGAGAGCCCCTGCTGCAGCACGCGCACACCGCCTGCGGCGACCAGCGCCCACGGCTGGAGCAGCACGCCGATGACCGCGGCGCCTCCAGGCCCGATCTGGTCGAGCTTCTTGGCCCAGCCGGGCTGCTTCGGGGGGCCGGTGCGAGGGTGGAGGTGCTTCCAGACGGCGTATGCCCCGAGCCCGAGCCCCAGCGCGATGGTGACGGCCGCTGCCGCCGTCGACGGTGCGGAGTCCGACTTCAGCGGCGTGCCCCCGCCGAGCGCGGCCGCCGCCAGGATGATCGCAACGAGGCACGCCACCCAGCCACCGATGAAGCCCAGGCCGTTGCGCGGGCCGCGAGGCGTGCTGAGCAGCAGGATGAAGCCGATGATCGGCAGCGGCTCCAGCGCGATCGTCACCCCCAACACCAGCAGGTCACCCACGGGGACCTCCTTCAGGCTCGTGGCCGATCCGCTTCCCGCGGCCCGGGACTGGCTGCTGCATCGTGCCTCCCACCCTGCCGGGGGTCGTCACCCGTTCGGGGTGATGACCTGGGCGCCGGCCCGCGCTGAGCTGGCCCCGCTGTTCTACCCTCCCTGCCGCGTCGAGGGGCGCGACCACCCACCAACGAGGTGCGCCATGCAGCAGTTCCGTGCGGTCATCGAGGCACACGGCAAGTCGGCCACGGGCATCGAGGTCCCGGCCGAGGTGGTCGAGGCGCTGGGCCCGAGCCGGCGACCCAAGGTGCGCGCCACCGTCGCCGGGCACACCTACCGGTCGAGCGTCGCCTCGATGGGCGGACGGTTCCTGCTCGGCGTGAGTGCCGAGGTGCGCCGTGCTGCGAACGTCGCCGCGGGCGACGACGTCGACGTGGCGCTCGAGCTCGACGAGGAGACCCGCGAGGTGGTGGTGCCCGACGACTTCGCCGAGGCGCTCGCGGCGGTCCCCGCGGCTCGGGCGTTCTTCGACGGCCTCTCCTACAGCCAGCGCCGCTGGTTCGTGCTCGGCATCGAGGAGGCGAAGAAGCCCGAGACGCGCCTCCGTCGCATCGACAAGGCGGTGGCCCGGCTGGCCGAGGGCCGCGGTCAGACCTGACGGGCCGGTGCCCGGTCGCGAGGTGACCGGGCCCATGTGCCGAGCGGCCAGACTGAGGCGGTGAGCGTGCTCTCGAGAGCCTCCCTCGCGGCGCAGCCGCGCACGCTCGTCGACGTGTTCGACGCCACCGTCCGGGCGCACCCCGACGCCCCGGCGCTCGACGACGGGAACGTGGTGCTCACCTACGCCGAGCTCCGGGCCGAGGCCGGACGCGTGGCCACGTCGCTCACCGACGCCGGCATCACGCCCGGAGCGCGCGTCGGCGTGCGGATCCCGTCGGGCAGCGTCGAGCTGTACGCCGCGATCCTCGGGGTGCTCGCGGCCGGCGCGGCCTACGTGCCGGTCGACGTGGACGACCCCGACGAGCGTGCCCGGCTGGTCTTCGACGAGGCCGACGTCGACGGGACCCTCACGGCCGGCCTCCGGTTCGAGCCCCGACCGTCGCACCGCGAGGCGCTGTCGCTGTCGCTGCTCTCGCCTGCCCACGACGCCTGGATCATCTTCACCTCCGGCTCCACCGGGACGCCGAAGGGCGTGGCGGTCACGCATCGCTCGGCGGCAGCGTTCGTCGATGCCGAGGCCCGCCTCTTCCTGCCCACGCACCCGCTGAGCCCGGGCGACCGGGTGCTGGCCGGGCTGTCCGTGGCGTTCGACGCGTCCTGTGAGGAGATGTGGCTGGCCTGGCGCCACGGCGCCTGCCTCGTCCCCGCGCCGCGGGCCCTCGTGCGCAGCGGGGTCGACCTCGGTCCCTGGCTCGTGGCGCGCCGCATCACCGCGGTGTCGACGGTGCCGACGCTCGCGTCCGTGTGGCCCCCCGACTCGCTCGGGGCCATCCGCCTGCTCATCTTCGGCGGTGAGGCGTGCCCGCCCGAGCTCGCCGCGCGGCTCGCCGTCGACGGCCGCGAGGTCTGGAACACCTACGGCCCGACCGAGACCACGGTCGTGGCGTGCGGTGCCCGGCTCACGGGCGACGGGCCCGTGCGGATCGGCCTGCCCCTCGACGGCTGGGACCTGGCGGTGGTCGACCGCGACCTCGAGCCGGTCGACGAAGGCGAGGTCGGTGAGCTCATCATCGGTGGCGTCGGGCTGGCCCGCTACCTCGACCCGGTGAAGGACGCCGAGAAGTTCGCCCCCATGCCCACGCTGGGGTGGCAGCGGGCGTACCGCAGTGGCGACCTCGTCCGGTACGAGCCGGAGGGCCTGCTCTTCGTGGGCCGTGCCGACGACCAGGTCAAGGTCGGGGGTCGGCGCATCGAGCTGGGCGAGATCGACGCGGCGCTGCAGGCCCTGCCCGGCGTCGCCGGGGCCGCGGCCGCGGTGCGCCAGACGGACGCGGGCCACCCCACCCTCATCGGCTACCTGGTGATGCAGCCCGGGCACGAGCTCGACCGGGCACGTTCCCGCCGACAGCTCCGCACGTCGCTGCCGGCCGCGCTGATCCCGCGGCTCACCGCCGTCGACACGCTCCCCACGCAGACGTCGGGCAAGGTCGACCGGGCCGCGCTGCCCTGGCCGCTGCGCGACCGGTCGGCCGACGACGAGCCCGCCCCGCAGCTGGAGGGCATCGCCGCCTGGGTCGCCGAGCAGTGGGCCCGCGTGCTCGGCACCTCACCCGCCACCCGCGACGAGGACTTCTTCGACCTCGGCGGGGGCAGCCTCGCCGCGGCGCAAGTGGTGACGATGCTGCGCGAGCGCTACCCCGAGGTCACCGTCGCCGACGTCTACGAGCAGCCCACCCTCGGCGCGCTGGCCGACCGGCTGGCCGAGTTCGAACCGCCGGTGAGCCAGAGCCGCATCGTCGTGCCGACCTCGCGCCGGGCGCAGGCGGTGCAGCTGGTGCTCAGCGTGCCGCTCTTCTCGGTCGTCGCGCTCCGGTGGCTCACCTGGATCGCGCTCGCCAACGACGTGCTGCACCACCGGGGCATGCTCACCTGGGCGCCGCACGTGTCGTGGCGGGTGGTGGTGCCCGCGCTGATCGTGTTCGTGAGCCCGGTCGGACGGCTCGCGTTGGCGGCCCTCGTCGCCCGGCTCACGCTGCGCGGCATCCGACCGGGCAGCTACCGGCGCGGTGGTGGCGTGCACCTCCGGGTGTGGTTCGCCGAGGGCATGGCGCGCTCCGTCGGTGCCGAGCACCTCGCCGGCGCGCCTTGGGTGACCGCCTACGCGCGGGCGCTCGGCGCCAAGGTCGGCCGCGACGTCGACCTCCACGCCATGCCGCCCATCACCGGTCTGCTCACGCTCGGCAAGGGCTCGTCGATCGAGGCCGAGGTCGACCTCTGCGGCTACTGGGTCGACGGCGACGTGCTGCACCTCGGCCGCATCCGGGTCGGCGCGGGCGCCGCGGTCGGCAGTCGCAGCACCCTGGCCCCCGGCACCCGCATCGGGCAGGACGCCGAGATCGCGCCCGGCTCCGCAGTGTCCGGGGCCGTGCCGCCCGGGGAGCTGTGGGCCGGCTCGCCCGCAACCCTGATGGGCGCTGCGGCACACGCCTGGCCGCGTCCCCGACCGCACCGGAGCCGCGTCTGGGTGGTTCTGTACGCGGTGTCGGCGCTGCTGCTGTCGCTGCTCCCAGCCGCCTCGGTCACCGTGGCCCTGCTGCTCGGCGGCCGCGGCGTGCTGCACGCCACCTCCGCCGGGGAGGCGGCGCGGCGCGCTGTGGCCGAGGTCCCGGTCGTGGCGCTCACGTC
>JADGOP010000154.1 GCA_017882935.1 Actinomycetota bacterium | reverse complement strand
GGGGCAGGCACGCTCCTCAGCCGGCTCACCGGCATGCTGCGCTACGTCGCCATCGCGGTGGTGCTCGGAGGGCGGACGTTGGCCGACGGCTACAACCTGGCCAACACCACCCCGAACATGATCTACGACCTCCTCCTCGGAGGCGTGTTCTCGGCCACCTTGATCCCGGTGTTCGTCGACAACCGCGAGCGCAACGACAGCGAGAGCACCGACGCTGTGGTCACCGTCCTGGTGACGGCCCTCATCGTCGTCACAGTCGTCGGGGTCGTCCTGGCCCCGTGGATCTTCCGCCTCTACACGTGGGACAGCCCGCCGGCGCAACGTCGGGCCCAGATCGCCATCGGCGTGCCGCTGCTGCGTTGGTTCCTGCCGCAGATCCTGTTCTACGGGCTGACGGCGATCGCCTCGGCGATGTTGAACGCCCGCCGCCGCTACGCCGCCCCCGCGTTCGCCCCCGTGCTCAACAACATCGTGGTGCTGTGCATCATCGGTGCCTTCTGGCGGGTGGGCGGCACCGCCCCGAGCGCCTACCGGGTCCTCCACGACCGGACGCTGTTCCTCCTCCTCGCCGCGGGCACCACCGCCGGCATCGTGGTGATGGCCGCCTCGCTGTGGCCCGCGCTGCGCCACGCCGGGGTGCGGCTGCACTGGCGGTTCGACCACCGCAACCGCTCCGTGCGACGCGTCTTCGCCCTGTCGGGCTGGACGCTCGGCTACGCGTTGGTGAACCAGATCGCCCTCGTCATCGTGCTGGCGCTCGCGCTGCGCCACAACGGCGGGGTCACCTCGTACACCTACGCCTTCATGGTGTTCCAGCTGCCCTACGGCCTGTTCGCGGTGTCGCTCATGACCACCGTCGAGCCCGAACTGGCGCACGCCGCCACGCGGGCCGACGCCGACGGCTTCCGGCACCACTTCGCCGTGGGGCTCCGCCTCCTCCTGCTGGCCATGATCCCGTCAGCCGTCGGGCTGGCGCTGCTCGCGCACCCCATCGCCACGTTCCTGTTCGACCACGGTGCCTACCGGCGGTACTCGACCCTCACCGGCGACGTGCTGCAGTGGTTCGCCGTCGGCCTCGTCGGGTTCGCCGTGTACCTCTTCGCGCTGCGCGTCTTCTACTCCCTCAAGGACACGCGCACCCCGTTCCTGGCCAACCTCGTCGAGAACAGCGTCAACGTGGCGCTCGCCTTCGCCCTGGTCGGGCGCTTCCGCACCCAGGGCCTGGCGGCTGCGTACTCCGCGGCCTACGCGGTGGCCGCCGTCGCCGCGCTGCTGCTGGTGAAGCGCCGCATCCTCCACTTCGAGGGCGCCCGCAACACCTCCACCGTGCTGCGGGTCGTGGCCGCGTCGGCCGTGATGGGCCTCGCCGTGTACGCCACGTTGCAGCTGGTCGGCACCCGGCAGGGCTTCGCCGCGGTCGTGCCCATCGTCGCGTGCGTGGCCGTGGGGGTGGTGGTGTTCGTCGCCGCGGCCTCGCTGCTGCGGGTCGAGGAGCTGACGCTGCTGGTGGCCCGGCTGCGGGCCCGTCGCACCCGCCAGGCCTGACCTGCCGCCCGACCCCGGCCGTCCGCACGCAGGCGCCTGACCTGCCGTAGGCTCGCCTGCATGTTCGAAGGGCTGAAGCGACGGTTCAAGTACTACAACGCCCGCAGCCAGCAGCGGTTCGAGGCCAAGGCCGACCCCACCGTGCAGCTCGAGCAGGCCATCGCCGAGGCGCACGACCAGCACCGCCGGCTCAAGGAGCAGGCCGCCAGCCTCATCGCGCAGCAGAAGCAGACCGAGCTCCAGCTCAACCGCAAGATGGGCGAGCTCGAGAAGGTCAGCGGCAACGCCCGTCAGGCGCTGATGATGGCCGACGAGGCCAACCGCGCCGGCGATCAGGCCCGCATGCTCGAGTACACCAACGCGGCCGAGGCCTTCGCCGGTCGCCTGGTCAGCGTCGAGCGCGAGATCGACGACCTCAAGGCCCTGCACTTCCAGGCCTCGCAGGCTGCCGACCAGGCCAAGGCCGCGGTCGCCCAGAACGCCACCGCGCTGCAGGCCAAGCTGGTCGAGCGCCAGAAGCTGCTGGGCCAGCTCGACCAGGCCCGCATGCAGGAGCAGATCAACCAGGCCATGACCAGCCTGCAGGAGACCGTCGGCCAGGACGTGCCCACGTTCGACGAGGTCCGCGCCAAGATCGAGGCCCGCTACGCCAAGGCCAAGGGCGTCGCCGAGCTGGGCGACAGCGCGGTCGAGGGCCGGATGATGGAGATCGAGCAGGCCAGCATGCACGCCGAGGCGCAGGGCCGGCTCGACGAGATCCGCCAGCAGCTCGGCCTGCCCGCCGCCGACGCGGCCAGCGGTGCCCTCGGCACCGGTGCGGCGCCGTCGGGCGAGCTCGACGCCGGCACGCCGGCCGATGCCGCCCCCCAGGCCGAGCCCACCCAGCAGGTCCCCTCCGACCCCACCTGACCCACCGCCCGTCCTGCGCGTTTTGGGTGGGTATCGGCGTGTTGGGGCGCCCCGATTCACACCCAAAACGGGAGGATGCCGGGACCAACGCGAGGGTCAGGGTTGGTCGGGGAGGACCACGAGGTCGTCGCGGTGGACCACCTCGTGGGGCACCTCGGCGGGGAGCTCGGACGTGTGGCGCCCGGCGATGCCGGCGAGGGTGGAGCTGCTGACCGACACCAGCGCCTTGGCGAACACGGTGCCGTCGGGCCCGGCGATCTCGACGGCCGCACCCACGTCGAACGAGCCGCTGGTGGCCACCACGCCGGCCGGGAGGAGCGACCTGCCGCCGGCCACGAGGGCGTCGCGGGCCCCGGCGTCGACCGTGACGACGCCGGCCGAGCGCACCGCGAACGCGATCCACAGCTTGCGAGCCGACAGCCGGCCGGATCGGGGGTGGACCACGGTGCCCACGCCGGGCTCGCCACGTACCGCGTGCGCGAGCACGTCGGGCCGGCCGGCCGAGGCGATGACCGCCCGCACGCCCGACCACGCCGCGATCCGCGCCGCCGCCAGCTTGGAGGCCATGCCGCCGCTCCCCCGGTCGGTTCCCGAGCCGCCAACGGCGGCGTCGAGCAGCTCGTCGCCGGCGCGGATCTCCTCGATGAGCGTGGCCGTCTCGTCGAAGCGCGGGTCGGCGGTGTACAGGCCGGCGGTGTCGGTGAGCAGCACGAGCGTGTCGGCCCGCACGAGGTGGGCGACGAGGGCCGCGAGCCGGTCGTTGTCGCCGAACCGGATCTCGTCGTCGGCGGTGGCGTCGTTCTCGTTGACGACCGGCACCACGCCGAGCTCGAGCAGCCGGTCGAGCGTGCCCCGCGCCTGGAGGTACTGGTCGCGCACCATGAAGTCGAGGGGGGTGAGCAGCACCTGGCCGGCGATGAGCCCGTGCTCGGCGAGCTCGCGCTCGTAGACGGCCATGAGGCGCGCCTGCCCGATGGCGGCGACGGCCTGGAGGGTGACGGGGTCGCGGGGACGCTTGTCGCCGCCCATCCCCAGCGCGGGCAGTCCCGCGGCGATGGCTCCCGAGCTCACGGCCACCACGCGCCGGCCCTCGGCCCGCAGCTGGGCGACGCCTTCGCAGAAGGTGGCCACCGCGGCCTCGTCGATGAGCCCGTGGTGGTCGGTGATCGAGGAGGTGCCGATCTTGGCCACGACCACGCCCGCCTGGAGGTCCGGCGCCTCGGCGGCGCTCATCGCCGGTCGCCGTCGGGGAAGTAGTCGAACGCGAAGCTGCCGATCTGCACCGAGTCGCCCTCGCCGAGGCCCGCGCGGGCCAGCGCCTTGTCGACGCCGAGCGTCTTGAGCCGGTGTTGGACGTACTGCTGCGCGTCGGGGGTGGTGACGTCGGACAGCGACACGGCCCGCTCGGCGGCGCGGCCCACCACCCGCCAGGTGTGCTCGTCGACGCGCTCGATGCGCACGCCCTCGGCGGCGGGCCGGTGCACGACGAAGCCCTGCTCGACCGGCTCGGCGTGACGGGCGCCCTTCACCAGGTCCGACAGCAGGCCGGTGAGGCGCGACAGGCCCTCGCCGGTGACGGCGGAGACGACCACCCGCGCCTCGTCGTCGGTGCCACCGTCGGCCCAGGCGGCGACGTCGAGGTCGGTGCTGCCGTCGACGAGGTCGGACCGCGAGCCCACGAGCAGCCGGGGCCGCTCGAGCAGCGAGGGGCGGTAGCGGCCCAGCTCGTCGAGCAGCACCCGCAGCTGCTCGTCGGGCGGCCGCTCGGCGACGGGCGCGAAGTCGAGGAGGATGGCCAGCACGCGGGCGCGCTCGATGTGGCGCAGGAACTGGTGGCCGAGGCCACGACCCTCGCTGGCACCCTCGACCAGCCCGGGGATGTCGGCCACCACGTACTCGGTGGCGGCATCGAGCCGGACCACGCCGAGGTTGGGCTCGAGGGTGGTGAAGGGGTAGTCGGCGATGCGCGGCTTGGCAGCCGAGATGCGGGAGATCAAGGTGCTCTTGCCCACGTTGGGGAACCCCACCAGCGCCACGTCGGCCATGAGCTTGAGCTCGAGGTTGAGCCAGCGCTCCTCGCCGGCCTCGCCCTGCTCGGCGAACGACGGCGCGCGGCGCTGGTTCGAGAGGAACTTGGCGTTGCCCCGCCCGCCCTGGCCACCCTGCGCGCCGAGCCAGCGGTCGCCGGGGTTGACCAGGTCGGCCAACAGGTTGCCCCCGAGGTCGTAGACCACGGTGCCTTCGGGGACGTGGATCTCGAGGTCGGTGCCGGCGTGGCCGTGGCGCTTCTTGCCCATGCCGTGCACGCCGCTGGTGGCCCGGCGGTGCGGGTGGTCACGGAACGCCAGCAGCGAGGCCACGTTGCGGTCGGCGACCAGCCAGACGTTGCCCCCGTGGCCGCCGTCGCCACCGTCGGGGCCGCCACGCGGCACGTGCGACTCACGCCGGAACGAGACACAGCCGGCGCCGCCGTCACCACCCCGCACGTTCAGTTGTGCTTCATCGACGAACCCGGACACGACCGGTCAGGCTAGGTGACCGGTCGCGTCCGCCCACCACCGACTACTGCGTCAGGTGGATCGGGTCACCCTCGACGTTCACGGCCCAGGTGGTGTTGTCGGTGTTGCCCGTGCTGCTGAAGTTGTAGGTGATGCTCCACCAGCAACCGGGCAGCGTGGCGGGCAGGCCGGGCGTGCTGGGGGTGCAGGCGTAGGTCGTCGGGATCGGCACCCGGATGGCCAACCAGTTCCCGTTGAAGTGCTTGGTGCCCGAGGTGGCCGACTCGATGGTGCAGGGTGCCGTGGACGAGCCCGAGGTCGGCGTGTTGGGCGTGCCACCGGCGCCGTTGCCCGATGGTGGGGACGTGTAGCCGACGCCGTAGTTGCTGACCCAGGTGCACGGGAGGGGGCCCACCGGCGTGTTGATCGTGAGTCGAGCGGTGGTGCTGCCACCGACGTCGCCCGGGTCCCACAGGTTGATGTCGAGGGTCTTGCCGGCGTACTGCCCCTTCACCTCGGCGAGGTAGAAGGTGGCGCTGCCGGAGTCGACGTTGTTGTAGATGGCCATGTTGGCGTAGGCCGACAGCTGCATGGTGCCGCCGCCGGTGCCGATGGCGTGCAGGGCGTAGCGGTTCGAGCCCGAGCCCGTGGTGCCGTCGACCGAGTGGTCGGTGCTCACCTTGATCACGTACTGGGCGTTCGCGACCGGGTTGTTGATGTGGCAGAGCGACACCCAGCTGTTCTTGAACGTGGCAGAGGCGTCGCCGCTCGAGAGGGCCCAGCTTCCCGAGTTGGGCGTCTGGTTGCCCGCCGCGCCGGCGCACCCGACATTGGTGGCGGCGGTGGCGCTCATGTGGGGGTTGTCGGTGATGTCGAGGGGCGTGCCGTCGGCCTGGAAGACGTCGAAGTGCGTCGTCCAGTTGCCGCTGTCGATGCTGTCGCCGGTCTCGATGCCCTGGCTCGAGCGGGCATACAGGCCGGCGTCGAACACCTTGAAGTCGACGCTGGCCGGAGCCGTCGGCCCCATGGTGAGCGTGTAGATGTAGCCGGCGGTGTGGTCGGCGTAGGAGTTGTTCGTGGTGGTGCCGCAGAAGTTGCCGCCGTAGCACTTCGGCGAGTAGGCGTCACCGTTGCTGGCGTCGGACTCGGGGGCCATGATGTTCGCCCAGAA
>JADGOP010000153.1 GCA_017882935.1 Actinomycetota bacterium | reverse complement strand
CGCGACCTGCGGGTGCTGGTGGTCGGCGACTCGGTGGCCTGGTCGCTCGGCAACCGCGTCCCGAAGCTGCCCGGCCTGGCCGTCCTCGACGACGGGCGCCTCGGCTGCGGGGTGCTCCCCGGCACGCTCATGGTGGGCAACAACCCCGTCGTCGAGGACGCCAACGCAAGCTGCCCGGAGCAGCCGGCGGACTGGGCCCGCGACCTCGGATACAAGCCCGACGTGGTACTCGCCAGCTGGGGGGCGTGGGAGGTGTACGACCACACCTACCAGGGCCGCGTCTACCGGGTCCCCACCGCGGCCTACCGCAAGCTGCTCGTCGAGCAGATGACCGCGCGCCTCGACTTCCTGCGCGCCCACACCACCGCCCCCATCGTGCTGCTCGACATGCCCTGCGCGAACGAGCCGCAGTACCGCATCGGCGACGGCGACAACCCCCGCGACGACATCAGCCGCGTCGACTGGTTCAACTCGGTGCAGGACGAGGTGGTGGCGAAGCAGCCGCACCAGGTGTCGGTGCTGCGCTGGTCGTCGTGGCTCTGCCCGGGGCGCAACTTCCTCGAGTTCCAAGCGGGCGTCAAGGTCCGGCCCGACGGGCTGCACTTCCGGCACGACACCGCGCCACTCGCCTGGGCCTGGCTCACTCCCCGCCTCGACGCCATCGTCAAGGCCTCGGGCGGCCGCACCCGCTGACCGCCACGTCGGCGGTCAGACGCCGAGGGCGCGGCCGACGCGGTCGCGGTGCCAGGCGGCGTCGCCCCACAGCTTCTCGAGCGCCCAGGCCCGCTTGAGGAACAGGTGCAGGTCGTACTCGACGGTGTACCCGATGCCGCCGTGGCACTGGAGCGCCTTGCGGCCGACGAGGTGGGCGCAGTCCGACGCCAGGGCCTTGGCCATCGACACGTCGCGAGCGGCGTTCGGGTCGCTCGTCGCGAGCGACCACGCGGCCCGGTGGACCGCCGGCGCGGCGAACTCGAGCTGCAGCCGGGCGTCGGCGAGGTGGTGCTTCACCGCCTGGAACGAGCCGATCGCCACCCCGAACTGCTTCCGCTCGATCACGTACGCCACGGTGAGGTCGAGCATCCGCCGTGACAGCCCGATGAGCTGCGCTGCGGTGCCCAGCGCCGCCCGGTCGAACGCCACCTCGTCTGCCTTGCCGCCCGGCCCGCGGAGGTCGAGCGACTTGTCGAGCACCGTTCCCGAGATCGCCACCTCACCCCAGCCCACCTTCGAGCGGTCGGGCGCAGGGTCGCCGAGCACCGGCGCGGCCACGCAGACCGTCTCCACGACGGGGTGTGGCACGGCCACGTAGCCGGTCTCCTCGAGGACCAGGGCAGCCGCGACCTCGTCGAAGCCCAGGCCGCCGTGGGCCTCGGGGACGAGCAGGCCGAGCACGCCCATCTCGGCCAGGTGGTGCCACACGGCGGCGAGCTGCTCGGGCGTCGAGCGGGCGCCGGCACCGGGTCCCTGCCCGTCGGCGTCGGGCTCGGGCCAGGCCGCCCGCACCACCTCGGGCGGGCACTCCTTGGCGAGCAGGTCGCGCACGGCCTCGCGCAGCGCCAGCTGATCCTCGGTGAACGAGAAGCGCACGCCCGCCTACTTCCTCGGCAGGCCGAGCACGCGCTCGGCAACCACGTTGCGCTGGACCTCGTTGGTGCCCGCGTAGATCGGGCCCGACAGCGAGAACTCGTACCCCTTCGCCCACGGACCGTCGAGCAGGGCCGCGGGGCCCAGCACGTCGAGCGCGGTCTCGTGCAGTGACACGTCGAGCTCCGACCACCACAGCTTGACGAGGCTCGACTCGGCTCCGGCCGGCCGGCCCTCGACGGTGCCGGTGACCGTCTGCAGCGTCTGCAGCTGGTAGGCCTCGGCCTCCATCCAGGCCTGGATCACGCGGTGGCGCAGGTCGCCACGCTCGGCCCGTTCCGACTCGGGCAGCGCCTGCCACCCCTCGATCAGGCGGCGGGCCGTGGCGAGGAAGCGACCGGGCGACCGCAGGGTGAGGCCACGCTCCGACGAGGTCGTCGACATGGCCACGCTCCACCCCGCGCCGACCTCGCCGAGCACCACACCGCCGGGCAGAGCGTCGTCGGGCAGGAAGGCGTCGTCGAAGAAGACCTCGGCGAAGCCCTCGTCGCCGTCGAGCCGGCCGAAGCCGCGCACGGTGATGCCCTCGAGGTCGAGGGGCACGAGCAGGTAGCTGAGGCCGCGGTGGCGCTCGGCCTCGGGGTCGGTGCGGAAGAGGCCGAACAGGTGGCTGCAGAACGCCCCGCGGGTGGTCCACGTCTTCTGGCCGTTCAGCCGCCAGCCGCCGTCGACGCGGGTGGCCTTGCTGGTGAGGCTCGCCAGGTCGCTACCGGCGTTGGGCTCGGACCAGCCCTGGCACCAGCGGTCCTCGCCGGACGCCATGCGGGTCAGCACGTGGTCGCGCTGCGCGTCGTTGGCGAACTCGAACAGCGACGGCGCCAGCAGGAAGATGCCGTTCTGGGTGACGCGCTGCGGCCCACCCGCCCGGTAGTACTCCTCCTCGAAGATGAGCCACTCCCAGAGCGAGGCGTCACGACCGCCGTACTGCTCGGGCCACGACACCACCGCCCACCTCGCGTCGAACAGGCGGCGCTCCCACTCGAGGTGGATCGCGAAGCCCTCACGGGTGTCGCCCGACGGCACGTCACCGCCGTGCGCGGCCTTCCACTCGGCCAGGTTCGCTTCCAGCCACCCGCGCACGTCGGCGCGGAACGCCTCCTCGTGCTCGCTCCACGTGAGGTCCACGCGGGAGGTTCCCTCAGGCGCCGAGCCGGGCCAGCGTGGCCTCGGCCTCGGCGATGATGCGGTCGACCAGCTCGGCCACGGTGGGCAGCTCGGTGATGACCCCCACGTCCTGGCCCGTGGGCAGCACGCCGGCGTCGGGTCGCCCGTCGACCAGTGCGGCCTTCACCCACATCGGGGCGTTGGCGGCCATGGCGAGCTGGCTCCACGTGAGGTCCTGGCTCTTGCGCATGGCCAGGCCCTCGGTCACGAGGTCCTTGAGGGAGGTGCCCGTGACCTTGCGGAAGTCGAGGGCGTTGCGCAGCGCCTTCGGGAGCTTGGTGACCGGCGTGGCCTTCTCGAGCCCGTCGACCATCGGCGTGCGGATGACCCGCTGCGGTGCCCCGTCGAGCGCGGTGGTGACCACGGTGTCGGTGACCGACGCCTCGAGGTAGCGGGCCTTCACCTCGTCGGGCACGCGGCTCTCGGCGGTGAGCAGGAAGCGGGTGCCCATGGCGATGCCGTCGGCGCCCCAGGCCCGCGCCGCCACCAGCCCGGCCCCCGAGTGGAAGCCCCCGGCGCCGAGCACGGGGATGTGCTCGCCCACCGCGTCGACCACCTGCGGCAGGAGCAACGACGTGGGCACGGTGCCGGTGTGGCCACCGCCCTCGCCGCCCTGCGCGATGACCAGGTCGACACCGAAGCCGAGCATCTTCTCGGCGTGCCGGCGTGCCCCGACCGTGGGCATGGCCAGGATGCCGGCGTCGTGCAGCTTGGCGATGGTGTCCTTGCTCGGTGCCCCGGCGAAGCTCACCAGCTTCACGCCCTCCTTGGTGACGTGCGCGAGGCGCTCGTCGAGGTCGGGCTGGTCGGGACGGAAGTTCACGCCGAAGGGGTTGGGGGTGTGCTCCTTCACCGCCTGGATGGCGTCGCGCATCTGGTCCATGGTCATGGTGACGGCGGCCAGGATGCCGAACCCCCCTGCGGCGCTGGTGGCCGCAGTGAGCCGGGCGCCCGACACCCAGCCCATGCCGGTCTGCACGATCGGGTAGCGCACGCCGAGCAGCTCGCAGACCCGGGTGTCCAGGGCCGGGTGCAGCGGCTTCGCGGCGGCAGGCTGGGAATCTGATGGAGCGTCAGACATCGCGGCGACTGTAGTTGCTGCCACCCGCGCCTCTCTGCACCGAAGTGGTTGCTGAGCAACCACTTCGGTGCAGAGACCCGTGATGTCACACCCCCTTGGTTGACTCCGGGGATGGCACGCATCGACGCGGCCATCGCCGAGCGGGCCGGACAACAGCTCGGCCTCATCACCACCGGTCAGCTCGACCTCCTCGGTTGCACCAGGCAGATGCGACGGAGCCGGGTCGCCAGCGGGCTGCTCCGGCCGGCGGGTCACCGTGTCTGGCGCCATGCCTCGACACCCACCACCTGGGAGCAGCAGGTGCTCGGCGCGGCTCTCGAGGCCGGCGAGGACGCCGTCGTGTCGCACATGAGCGCCGCCCGCCTGTGGCGCTTCGCGGACATCCGGCCCGGGGCTATCGAGATCAGCGTTCCCAGCACCCGAAACCCCGGGCTGACGCGCGGCCGCCTGCATCGGGTGTCGGTCCTCGACGAGGCCGATGTCCGGCGACAGGGCCCGTTCGCACTCACGTCCCCCGAGCGCACCCTGGCCGATGTCGCCAGCCGGCTCCCGCGGCTGCACCTCGAGCTGATCCTCGACGGCGCCGCGCGCGACGGTCTGCTCACCGTCGACTCCGCGCTCGCCACCGCCACCCGGCTGCGCTGCCCCGGACGGCGGGGTCTCGCCACGCTCACCCACGTTCTGGGCAACCCGGCAGCCCGGACGCGCACGGAGTCGTGGCTCGAACGGCGCTGCCTCCAGGTCATTCGAGACGCGCGCCTCCCCACCCCCCGCACCCAGGTCAGTGGCGCCACCGAGCACCGATCCGCCCGCGTCGATCTCCTGTACGACGATGCACGCCTCATCATCGAGGTCGACGGTCACGCCACGCACAGCACGCGCCGACAGCGCCAGCACGACGCCGAGCGGGAGGCCGCCCTGGTGTCGTCCGGCTGGCGCGTCATCCGCTTCACCTACGAGGACGTCACCGAGCGTCCCGCCTACGTGGCCGCCACGATCCGCCAGCATCTCGGATTGCCGTGTCTCTGAACCGAAGTGGTTGCTGGGCAACCACTTCGGTTCAGGAAGCCGGCGGGTCGCTACGGTTCGCGTCGTGGCGGTGGCGGACTACGACGAGATCGGCGTGGGCTACGCCCGTCACCGGCTACCCGACCCGCGCCTGGCGGCGCAGTTCGAGCGGGCGCTCGGCGATGCGTCCACCGTGCTGAACGTGGGGGCGGGCACCGGCTCGTACGAGTCGGTCGACCGCACGGTGGTGGCCGTCGAGCCCTCGGCCGTGATGGCGGCGCAACGCCCTGCAGGTGCGGCGCCGGTCGTGCGCGCCGTGGTCGAGGACCTGCCGTTCGCCGGTGGGACGTTCGATGCCGCCACGATGTTCCTGACCCTGCACCACTGGGCCGACTGGCGGGTCGGGCTCCGCGAGGTGCGGCGCGTGGCCGGCAAGCTGGTGATCTTCACGTTCGAACCGGGCGCCCACGCCCACTGCTGGGTGGTGCGCGACTACCTCCCCGCCGCTGGCCGGACCCGCTCGGCCCTGGCTCCGCACCTCGACGAGGTCGTACGGGCGCTCCCGGGCGCCCGCGTCGAGGTCGTCCCGGTCCCCCACGACTGCACCGACGGCTTCCTCTGGGCCTACTGGCGCCGGCCCGAGCAGTACCTCGACCCCGATGTGCGCCGCGGCATCTCGGCCATCGCCCAACTCCCGCCGCACGAGGTCGAGCCCGGCATGGCGCGCCTCGCCGCCGACCTCGAGTCGGGCCGCTGGCACGACGAGCACGCCGACCTGCTCGACCTCGACGAGGTCGACGGCGGCTTCCGCCTCGTCGTGGTGGGCTGACCCCTCCACCAGGGCGAAATGGGAACCGGTTCCTGCGCCCTCGTAGCATGCGCGTCGTGGACGACTTCCCGGAGAAGAAGCTCGACGACTGGCGGGCGCTCGCGTCGAAGGACCTGAAGGGCGCCGACCCCGACACCCTCGTGTGGACCACGCCCGAGGGCATCGACGTCAAGCCGCTCTTCACGGCCGACGACCTCGACGGCACGAACGACACCGGCCTGCCCGGCTTCGCCCCGTTCACGCGCGGCCCCCGCGCCACCATGTACGCCAACCGGCCGTGGACCATCCGCCAGTACGCGGGCTTCTCGACCGCCGAGGAGTCCAACGCCTTCTACCGCCGGAACCTCGCGGCGGGGCAGATGGGCCTGTCGGTGGCCTTCGACCTCGCCACGCACCGCGGCTACGACTCCGACCACCCGCGGGTGGTCGGCGACGTCGGCAAGGCCGGCGTGGCCATCGACTCGGTCG
>JADGOP010000152.1 GCA_017882935.1 Actinomycetota bacterium | reverse complement strand
CGGTTCGGGGTGTAGCGCTGCCCCACCAGCCGCAGCGTGCGGTCGACGGTGAGGTGCAGGTCGGCGGGCATCGCCCCACCCTACCCGGTTCTGAGAATCACTGAGAATGCAACGGGCCCCGACCTCGACGAGGAGCGGGGCCCGGCACGGACGGTGTGGCGGTCAGGGCAGCGTGACGCTGCGGACCTTGGCGAAGCGGGTGGCCACGTCGGCCCAGTTGACGACGTTCCAGAAGGCGGTGACGTAGTCGGCCTTCACGTTCTTGTACTGGAGGTACCAGGCGTGCTCCCAGCCGTCGATCACGAAGACCGGCAGGGAGCCGGCGGCGACGTTGTCCTGGTGGTCGAGGACCTGGTGGACGACGAGCCGCTGCCCCACGGGCTCCCACGACAGGGCGGCCCAACCCGAGCCCTGCACCGTGGCGATGACTTGGCTCATCTGGGTCTTGAGCGCGTCGACGCTGCCGAAGTCCTCGACGACCGCGGCGGCGAGCTCGCCCTCGGGCTCGCCCCCGCCGTCGGGGCTCATGTTCTGCCAGTAGAGCGAGTGGAGCAGGTGACCCGACACGTGGAACGCCAGGTTCTTCTCGATGCCGGTGAGGGCGCCGAACTCGCCCTTGTCGCGGGCCTCGGCCAGCTTCTCGAGGGCGGTGTTGGCACCGGCGACGTAGGCGGCGTGGTGCTTGTCGTGGTGGAGCTCGATGATCTGACCGGACAGGTGGGGCTCGAGCGCTCCGTAGTCGTAGGGCAGGTCGGGAAGAGAGTACTGCGACACGGGGGGGCCTCCGCTGCTGGGACGATGAGGGACGAGTGCACCCTATCGGGCAGGTCCGGACCTGCTCACGCCGCCGCGCCGCTACTGGGAGGTCGCCGCCGCCCGGCCCCCATGGGTCTGGACCGAACGGGGCGTGTCATGCTGTACCCATGGTCTCCGAGGCACCTCCTGCCGACCCCGCGCTGCTCGAACAGGCGGTGGCGCTCACCCGCCGGGCGGGCGAGGTCACGCTCGAGTGGTTCCGTTCCGAGCTGCTCCACATCGACCAGAAGCTCGACGGCACGCCCGTGACGCAGGCCGACCGCGCCGCCGAGCGCCTCATCCGCGAGGAGCTGGCGATCCACCACCCCGACGACGGCATCCTCGGCGAGGAGGAGGGCATCACCGACGGCACGTCCGGCCGCCGCTGGATCATCGACCCCATCGACGGCACCAAGGCCTTCATGCGGGGCGTCCCCCTCTACTCGAACCTGCTCGCGCTCGAGGACGAGCACGGCATCGCCATCGGCGTCATCAACATCCCCGCCATCCGCGAGACCGTCTATGCCGGCCGCGGGCTCGGCTGCTTCTGCAACGGCGTGCCCACCCGCGTCAGCGAAGAGAAGGACCTGCGCCGCTCCTACCTCACCACCAGCAGTTTCTCCACGTCGGCGTGGCCGGCACCCGCGCTCGAGGCGGTTCGCGGTGCCGGGCTCAACCTCCGCACCTGGGGCGACGGCTACGGCTACGTGCTGGTGGCCACCGGGCGGCTCGAGGCCATGGTCGACCACTCGGCCGAGCTCTACGACCTGGCCCCGGTCCCGGTGATCATCACCGAGTCGGGCGGCCGCTTCACCGACCTCAACGGCAACGTCACGCCGGGGGGCGGGCACGGCGTCGCCAGCAACGGCCACATCCACGACGAGCTGCTCGCGCTCCTGACCTGATGCTCCGACGGGTCAGGCGGGCCGCTCCTCGCCGGCCGCCCCGCCGGCGTCGAGCAGGTCGATGAGGTCGCCGCGCGCCCGCGACACCCTCGAGCGGATGGTGCCCACCTTGCACCCGCAGACCTCGGCGGCCTCGGCGTAGGACAGGCCCAGCAGCTGGGTGAGCACGAAGGCCGCGCGCCGATCGGGCTCGAGCGTGGCGATGAGGTGATCGATGGCGGAGGCGCCCGCCGGATCGGAATCGTCGGTGGGTCCCGTGCGTGCCTGCTGCTCGACGCGGGCATCGAGCCGGCGGCGACGCACACGGCGGCGCAGCTCGTCGGCACAGGTCCGGCGCGCGATCACGAGGAGCCAGGTGCGCACCGAGGAGTCACCACGGAAGCGGCGCAGCGCGGCCACCGCGCGCAGGTAGGTCTCCTGCGTGAGGTCGTCGGCGGCCTGGGGGTCGACGAGGTGCGCGCAGAGGCGCCACACCTCGGCCTGGGTGCGCCGCACGAGCGCGGCCAGCGCGGCCTGGTCGCCGGCGCCCGCCTCGAGCGCTAGCCGGGTGAGGTCATCCACCTCCCGATCATGGTCGGTGGGCGCGCCCGGGCCAAGGCAGCGCCCGTGCGCGGGGAGGACGCGTGGCCAGGTGCCAGCATGGGAACTTCCCGACCGTCGCCGCCGACCACCTCTCCCGACAGCCGCCGTCCCCCGGAGCACCCACCGCCATGCGCACCCGCCGCTTCCTCGCCAGCCTGCTCGTGGCGGTCGTGACGCTCGGCGCCCTGGCTCCGGTCGCTGCGGCCGACCCGGCGAAGCCGACCAACTACAAGTCGCGCATCCTGTCGATCTCGCCGCCCACCCCGGCGATGACGCTCCGGGTCGTGGGTGGCGACGGCTTCCTCTACCTGCACATCAGGCACGGTCACACCGCCGCGGTGCCGGGCTACGACGGCGAGCCCTGGCTGCGGGTCCTCGCCGACGGCAGCGTGCAGGAGAACCAGCTCTCGCCGGCCACCTACCTCAATGCCAACCGCTACGGCGTCAACCCGGTGTTCCCGCCCGGGGCCGGCGCGCGGGAGGCCACCGCCAACCCGCAGTGGACCACGGTCGCGCACGGCGGCACCTACGTGTGGCACGACCACCGCATCCACTACATGACGCCCGCCATCGCGCCGAAGCTCGTGCCCGGCACCGACCGGGTCCAGCTGACCGCCCGCGCCGACGGCAAGTGGGTCATCCCCATGACCGTCGACGGCCACCGCGTCACCGTCATCGGCGAGCTGCTGCTGCTGCCTGCGCCCAACGCGCTGCTGTCGTGGGGCTTCGTGGTGGTCGTCGTGGTGGTCGTCGCGGGCGTGGCCCTGGTGTGGCGCCGCGCGGCACTGCCGCTCGGGTCGCTCCTCGTGGGCCTCGGGGGCCTTGCGGCGCTCGTCGCGGGGTGGCGTGAGCTCGCGGTGGTCCCGTCGCAGGCCGGCGGCAACCCGGTGGCGGTCGCGCTCCCGATCGCGGCCATCATCGCCGCGATCCTCAGCGTGGTGATGCGCAACACCGCCACCCGCGCCATCGCCGTGCTGGCGGGCTCGGCGGCACTGCTGGCCTGGGCCCTGCTCCGCATCGCCGCCCTCCAGAAGGCGGTGCCGCTCAGCGATCTCAGCCCCACCTTGGCGCGCCTCCTGATCGCGTTCGCGCTCGGCGCGGCGGTGGCGGCCGCGGTGGCGAGCGTCCGCTCGGGCGCGTTGGCGCTCGCGCCGCTCGGTGACGACGACGAGGACGACGAGGACGACGACGAGGGGCCCTCCGTCCCGCCCCCCACGCTCACCGTCGTCGACGACTGACCCTGCTCGACCCGGGCAGCCGCGGGGGTCGACTCGCCTAGCCTCGGGGGTGATGACGACGGTTGCCGCTCCGGTGTCCAGCACCGGCCTCAGCGACGACGAGGTCGCCGACCGGCGTGCCCGCGGCCTCGCCAACGACCTGCCCGATGCGCCCACGCGCAGCGTCGGCGAGATCGTCAGGGCCAACGTCTTCACCTACTTCAACCTGCTGCTCGGCAGCCTGTTCGTGATCATCCTGGTGGTGGGCCCGTCGAACGACGCGCTCTTCGGCGGCGTGATCATCGCCAACACCGTGGTGGGCGTGGTGCAGGAGGTGCGGGCGAAGCGCACCCTCGACCGGCTGGCGGTGCTCAGCAGCCCCAAGGCGCGGGTGCGCCGCAACGGCACCGCGGTCGAGGTCCCGGTCAACGAGGTGGTGCTCGACGACGTGCTGCTGCTCGAGCCCGGCGACCAGGTGGTGGTCGACGGCGAGGTGCTCACCAGCAGCTCCATCGAGATCGACGAGAGCCTGCTGACCGGCGAGTCCGACCCGGTGCTGAAGGAGGCGGGCGACCCGGTGATGTCGGGCAGCTTCGTGGCCGCAGGGAGCGGCTCGATGCGGGCCACCCGGGTCGGGCGCGAGGCGTACGCCAGCCAGGTCGCCGAGGAGGCCCGCCGCTTCACGCTGGCCCGCTCCGAGCTGCGCAGCGGCATCGACTTCATCGTCCACCTCGTCAGCTACCTCATGGTGCCCACCGGCATCCTCCTGCTCGTGAGCCAGCTCCGGGCCAGCGACGGGATCGCCGAGTCGATCCGCGGCACGGTCGCCGGCGTGGTGGCGATGGTGCCCGAGGGGCTGGTGCTGCTGACGAGCGTCGCCTTCGCCGTCGGCATCGTCCGCCTGGGCCGCCGCCAGGTGCTGGTGCAGGAGCTCCCGGCCATCGAGACGCTGGCACGCGTCGACACCATCTGCCTCGACAAGACGGGCACCCTCACCGAGGGCGACCTGGCCCTCGACCGCCTGGTGCCGGGCCCCGGCACCGACGAGGCCCGGTCGGCCGCGGCGCTGCGTGCCGTCATCGCCGCCGAGTCGGCGCCCAACGCCACCATGCGCGCGCTGCAGTCCGGCCTGCCCGCCGCGGCACCCGGCGAGGTGCTCCCCACGCCCACCGCGCACGTGCCGTTCTCGTCGGCGCGCAAGTGGAGCGCGGCGACGTTCGGGGCCGACGGCACCTGGGTGCTGGGTGCGCCCGACGTGGTGCTGCGCGCCATCCCCGACTCGCCTGCGCTCCGTGAGGCCGTCGAGACCTACGCCACCCAGGGCAAGCGGGTGCTCCTCCTGGCGCACACCGACCAGCCGATCACCGGCCCCGACGCGCTGCCTCCGGGGCTCGCGCCCCACACGCTGGCGCTGCTCGAGGACAAGGTGCGGGCCGACGCCGCCGAGACCCTGCACTACTTCGCCGACCAGGGTGTGACGGTGAAGGTCATCTCGGGCGACCACCCGGCCACCGTCGCCGCAGTGGCCCGCAAGGTGGGGCTCGACCCCGACGGCACCCTCGTCGGGATCGACGCGGTCACCCTTCCCGACGACCCCGAGGCGCTCGCCGAGGCGGTCGACGCCGGCACCGTGTTCGGGCGCGTCACGCCGCACCAGAAGCGGGCGATGGTCAAGGCGCTGCAGGCCCGCGGCCACATCGTGGCCATGACCGGCGACGGCGTGAACGACGTCCTCGCCCTCAAGGACGCCGACATCGGGGTGGCGATGGGCTCGGGCAGCGCGGCGTCACGCTCGGCGGCCCAGCTGGTGCTGCTCGACCAGCGCTTCGCCTCGCTGCCGGAAGTCGTGGCCGAGGGGCGCCGAGCCATCGCCAACGTCGAGCGGGTCGCCAACCTCTTCCTCACCAAGACCGTGTACTCGATGCTGCTGGCGCTCGCCGTCGGGGTGCTCGGGCTGCCGTTCCCCTTCCTGCCCCGGCACCTCACGCTCGTCGGCGCCCTCACCATCGGCATCCCCGCCTTCTTCCTGGCCCTGGCTCCGAACGACCGTCGGGCCGAGCCCCACTTCGTGGCGCGGGTGCTGCGCTTCGCGGTGCCGTGCGGGACGCTCGCCGCCGTGGCGACGTTCTCCGGCTACTACCTGGCGCGCGTCGACGGCTCGCTCACGCTCGACCAGGAGCGCACCACCGCGACGCTGGTGCTGGTGTCGATCGGGCTGCTCGTCCTGGTGACGCTGGCCTCGCCGCTCAACCGCAGCCGGCGGATCCTCGTCGCCGCCATGCTGGGCGGGTTCCTGCTCGTCCTCGCGGTGCCGGCCGGGCGCACCTACTTCGCCCTCTCGCTCCCGCCGCTGCCCATCGTGATGGCCGCGGTGGGCGTGGTGGCCCTCGCCGCGCTGGTGATGCACGGCGCCACCCGGCTCGTGGCGCTGTACCACGCGCCGTTCGAACGGCTCATGGCGGCGCAGAGCACCCGGGAGCAGCGCGAGGCCGACGACCGCGCCGACCGCAACGACGAGGCGGCCCGCCAGGTCACCGCCCCCGAGCCGGTCACCGCCGCCCTCCCGACCGAGCCCCCGACGGCCGTCCCCGCCGAGCCCCCGACCGAGCCCCCGACGGCCGTCCCGGCCGAGCCCCCGACCGCCGTCACCCCCACCGCGCCCGCCGCCACGGCACCGCTTCCCGCCGAGGCTGCGGCCACCACCACGTTCCCCGAC